>NZ_LDJP01000007.1 GCF_001431505.1 Stenotrophomonas daejeonensis | reverse complement strand
CCCCGAAAGGCCATTGCACACGCCTAAGCAAGACGGTATCTACGTGTAGGCACCGGGCTTGCCCGGTGCGGGGTGTTCCCCGTGATGCTTGCCCCGTACACGTAAACCTCAACGCGCTTCGGGAATCTCGATTTTCAGCGCTTCGGCTTCGGTGGCGCAGTCGCGTGGCAGCGGCAGGCCGAGTTTGCGGACGGCTTCGACCTCGCGCTGCGCGAGCAGCAGGTCGGCGCCGAACTGCGGGTCGTCATGCAGCCGCGCCACCGTCGCCGCCGCCATCGCCTGGCCCTGCTGCACGTCGCTGTACCAGTGCACGTTGCAGACCAGCCGGCTGTGGCCATAGTTGCGGCCGCGCTGGAGCAGGGCGGTGGCGCGCTCGGGGGCGATCTCGGACAGGATCAGCGCCCATGTCCAGCCGATGGCGGTATGCCCGGAAGGATAGGAACCGCTGCCGCGCAGGTGGTCCTCCTGCTCGGGCGTGCAGGTGGGCTGGCCGTTGACCATGAACGGGCGCGGGCGCTGGTAATGGGTCTTGGCCGCGCGGGTGGCGGCGCTGGCGTCGATCAGGCTGCGCTGCAGCAGGCGCATCAGCACCGGCGTGTGCCGTTCGTCCACCGGGATGCCCAGCGCGCAGCTGAACTGCTGGGCGCCGTCGGGGAAGCCCAGGTCGGCATCGATGTGCGCCTGGCGGAAGCGCGGGCTGTCGCGCAGCGTCAGTGCCTGCGCGGCGACGGCGTCGTCCAGCGCCGCCCAGGCCGTGCCCGCTGCCGGTGGCGGCGGGCTCAGCGCCAGGCTGTCGGGAAGGGCGTCGCCGCGCAGGTAGCCGGTCGGGGCCGGGGCATCGGTGGAAACGGCGGCCGGCGTGCTGGAGCAGGCCGCCAGTGCGGCGCACAGCGCCAGGGCATGGAACAGGGGCTTGGAACGGGACATCGCGGGAAAGAGGGTGGAACGGGGCGGCATCATCGCATCAATGCCGGCTGCCCGTGGGTGGGGGGCGGGCCCCGCATGGGTGGCCATTCGTAGCTGCGGGGCTTGCCCCGCAGGGGGCTTCACCGGGAAAGCTTCCCGCGGGGCAAGCCCCGCAGCTACGTGGTGGTGCGTGCCCATGCGGTGAGGCGGCCCTGTTCCTCGCGTACCTCGACCGGGCCGCCGAACACCTCGGACAGCGGCCCGGCGTGCAGCAGTTCGTCGCGGTCGCCATCGGCGACGATGCGCCCGCCCTTCATCAGCACCACGCGGCGGATCTCGGGGATCACTTCCTCGATGTGGTGGGTGACCAGCACCAGGGTGATGCCTTGCCGGGCGAGGTGGCGCATGCTGTCCACCAGGTGCTGGCGGGCGATCAGGTCCAGCCCGGTGGACGGTTCGTCCAGCAGCAGCGCGCGCGGCTGGTTGACCAGCGCGCGGGCGATCAGCACGCGGCGGGTCTCGCCGGCCGACAGCTCGGCGTAGCTGCGGCCCAGCAGCGACGAGGCGCGCGCCAGTTCCAGCGCGTGGCGCGCGCGCTGGCGCATGTCGTCGGTGACGTCGCGGTGCGCCGGCACCACGTAGCTGGCGAAGAAGCCGGAGATCACCGCTTCCTCCACGCCCAGTCCCGGCATGTCGGCGAGGTTGCCGGACAGGTCGCCGGTGACGATGCCCAGCTGCGCGCGCAGCCGGTCCACCTGCCAGCGGGTCTGGCCCAGCACCTTCACCGGCACGTGGCCGTCGGCGCGCGCCAGCGGGTACAGCTCGCGCGTTATCAGCTTGATGAAGGAGGACTTGCCGCAGCCGTTGGGGCCGAGGATGGCGGTGTGCTGGCCCTGTCCGATGCGCAGGTCCAGCTCGTGCAGCACGCGGACCTGGCCGCGGATGACGCTGGCGTGGTCCAGTTCGATCAGGGGGGCCGCGGGCGCGGCGGAGGTGGAGAGCATTCGGATGTGAACGGTGGCGGGGGATTGGACCAAAGACGGCGCGGGCAAGGGATGAAGTTTGCCGCGCCAGCCCCCATCATGGGTACCCACGGTTTCAACCGCCACCGATCGCCCCCCGGAGTTCCTCGATGACCGACACCCTTCTCGACTTCCTCAGCGGCGGCGTCGCCGGCCTGGGCTGGTGGGGCATGCTGGCGGTGCTGCTGGTGTTCACCCAGCTCACCATCTTCGCGGTCACCCTGTACCTGCACCGCAGCCAGGCGCACCGCGGCGTGGATTTCCACCCGCTCGTCGCCCACTTCTTCCGCTTCTGGACCTGGCTGACCACCTCGATGATCACCCGCGAGTGGGTGGCCATCCATCGCAAGCACCACGCCCGGGTGGAAACCGACGAGGACCCGCACAGCCCGGTGACCAAGGGCATCGGCCGCGTGTTCTGGCGCGGCGTGGAGCTGTACCGCGAGGCCCGCGCGCAGCGCGCGGACATCGAGCAGTACGGCCGCGGCGCGCCGGAGGACTGGATCGAGCGCCACCTCTACACCCCGCACGCCAACCTCGGCCCGGTGCTGTTGTTCGCGCTGAACTTCGTGCTGTTCGGCCTGCCGGGCATCGCCCTGTGGGCGATCCAGATGGCGTGGATCCCGTTCTGGGCCGCCGGCGTGGTCAACGGCCTCGGCCACTGGTGGGGCTACCGCAACTTCGAGTCGGCCGACACCTCCACCAACCTGACGCCGTGGGCGTTCTGGATCGGCGGCGAGGAGCTGCACAACAACCACCACGCCTTCCCCAGCTCGGCGCGTTTCTCGATGCGGCGCTGGGAGTTCGACATCGGCTGGCAGGCCATCCGCCTGCTGCAGGCGCTGCGCCTGGCCAAGGTGCTGCGGGTGGCGCCGACGATGGACGTGCGCCCGAACATCTCCGTGCCCGACGCCGACACCCTCAGGGCGCTGCTGTCGCACCGCTTCCAGGCCATGACCGACTACCAGCGCAACGTGTTCACCCCGGCGCTGCGCGAAGAAGCCGCCGCCGCCGGCGCCAAGCTGCGCAAGCTGCTGCCGCGTCGTTTGCGGCGCGGGCTGGTCAACGACGGCCGCTGGCTCAAGCCGGATTGCCGCGAGCAGTTGCAGCGGTGGGTGCAGCAGCGCCCGCGCATCCAGTTGCTGGTCGAACACCGCGCGCGCCTGTCGGCGCTGCTGGAGGCACGTACCCACGATGCCGCCGAGCGCCTGAAGCACCTGCAGCAGTGGTGCCAGGAGGCCGAGGCCAGCGGCATCGCCGCGTTGCAGGCCTACGCGGCGCGCCTGAAGGGCTATTCGCTCGCCACCGCATGAACCGGCTCGCCGCCGGCCTGACGCTGCTGCTGGCGCTGCCGGCGGCGGCGCAGGTGCAGGACACCGGCGACTACCTGCGGCGCATGGACCTCGATGGCGACGGCCGGGTCGGCCCGGACGAATACCTGCAATGGATGCTCTACGCCTTCGAGCGCATGGACAGTGACGGCAATGGCGTGCTGGAGCCGGAAGAACAACCCGGCGGACGCGGCAAGGCGATCACCCGCGAGCAGCAGGTACAGGTGATCCTGCAGCGCTTCGCCCGGCAGGATGCCGATGGCGACGGCTTCCTCAACGCCCGCGAACTGATGGCGCCGCCGCGCTGACGGCCGGGGCGAACGGTGGACTTCATGGATGCAGGGCTTGCCCGCGACTCGAAGCGCTGCCGTAGATGCGGGACTTGCCCCGCATGAGGCCTTCCCGGTAAAGCCTCGTGTGGGGCGAGCCCCACACCTACAATCGCGCCATGCCCGAACTGCCCGAAGTCGAAACCACCCGCCGTGGCCTGGAGCCGCACCTGCAGGGCCGCCGCATCCACGGCGTGATCCTGCGCCGGCCGGACCTGCGCTGGCCGATCCCGCCGGACATCGAACGCGAACTGCCCGGCCGGCGCATCACCGCGATCCGCCGCCGTGCCAAGTACCTGCTGCTGGATACCGGGGCCGGCAGCGCGGTGCTGCACCTGGGCATGTCCGGCAGCCTGCGGGTGCTGCCCGGCGACACCCCGGTGCGTGCCCACGACCACGTGGACGTCAGCCTCGAAGACGGCCGCCTGCTGCGCTTCAACGACCCGCGCCGCTTCGGCTGCCTGCTGTGGCAGCCGCAAGGCCAGACCCACGAACTGCTGCGCGACCTCGGCCCCGAGCCGCTGGACGAGGCGTTCGACGGCGACCACCTGTTCGCGCGCAGCCGCGGCCGCAGCGCGCCGGTCAAGAGTTTCCTGATGGACCAGCGCATCGTCGTCGGCGTGGGCAACATCTACGCCGCCGAAAGCCTGTTCATGGCCGGCATCAGCCCATTGCGCGAGGCCGGCAAGGTGTCGCGCGAGCGTTACGCGCGGCTGGCCGATGCGGTCAAGCGCATCCTCGGCCACGCCATCACCCGCGGTGGCACCACGCTGCGCGACTTCATCAGCCCCGATGGCGCGCCCGGCTATTTCGAGCAGGAACTGTCGGTGTACGGCCGCGAGGGCCAGGCTTGCGTGCGCTGCGGCCGCGCGCTGCGCCACGCCAGCATCGGCCAGCGTGCGTCGGTGTGGTGCGGCCACTGCCAGCGGTAGGCGCATTCGCCGTTGCACCCGCGAGGATCGGTGTCGATGCCGGAAGGGCAACGGCGTGCATGCGATCCCCGTGGTTGTGCCCGCCGTCGATGCCGGTCCGGCCGCTGCCGGGCACCCGTGGCACGACCGAGCTGAAGCCGGCGTTCATCCCCCAGCGCGCGGCTACTGCCGATTAACCCGAGTGCGCCTAACATGCCACGGGTTTCCAACAAGCCGCTCTCCATGCAACGACGCGATTTCCTCCGCCGTGCCTCGCTGGCGCTGGCCGCCTTCGGGCTGCCGTCACTCCCGGCCGCAGCCGCCGGCAGGCAACATGGCCTGCGCCGCATCGGCCAGCCGCAGCCGTTCGATTTCGCCGCGCTGAAAGGCCAGGCGCGGGCCTTGGCGCAGGCGCCGTACCGCAGCCACAAGCGCACGCTGCCGCCGGAAGTGGAGGCGCTGGACTGGGACCAGTACCAGTCCATCCGCTACCGCCAGGACCATGCGCTGTGGGCCAACCGGCCCGGCGGCTTCCAGGCCAAGTTCTTCCACCTCGGCCTGTACTTCCATACGCCGGTGCGCATGTTCGACGTGGCCGACGGCAAGGCGCAGGAGCTGGCCTACGATGCGGCCGCGTTCGACTACGGCAACAGCGGCGTCCACGGCAGCCGCCTGCCGGCCGACCTCGGTTTCGCCGGCTTCCGCCTCAACACCCGCGGCGATACCGACCGCGACTTCGCCGCCTTCCTCGGCGCCAGCTATTTCCGCGCGGTGGGCAAGGAGGGCCAGTACGGCCAGTCCGCGCGCGGGCTGGCGATCGACACCGGCATGGGCAAGCCGGAGGAATTCCCGGATTTCATCGCCTGGTACCTCGAACAGCCGGCCCCCGGTTCGGACACCCTGGTCGTCTACGGCCTGCTCGATTCGCCGAGCGTGGCCGGCGCCTACCGCTTCGCCATCACCAACGGCGAGGTGCTGCTGATGGACATCGACAGCGCGTTGTACCCGCGCGCGCGGATCGAGCGCCTCGGCATCGCCCCGTGCACCAGCATGTACCAGGTGGGCGAGAACGACCGCCGCATGGGCTGGGACTGGCGCCCGGAAATCCACGACACCGACGGCCTGTCGCTGTGGACCGGCAGCGGCGAATGGATCTGGCGGCCGCTGTGCAACCCGCCGCAGCTGCGCTTCAACATGTTCGTGGACCGCAACCCGCGCGGCTTCGGCCTGCTGCAACGCGACCGCGACTTCGACCATTACCAGGACGACGGCGTGTTCTACGAGAAGCGCCCATGCCTGTGGGTGGAACCGAAGGGCGAGTGGGGCGCCGGTTCGGTGCAGCTGGTGGAGATCCCCACCAATGACGAAACCTTCGACAACATCGTCGCGTTCTGGAATCCCGCGGCCAAGCCGCAGCCGGGCGAGGAGCTGCTGGTCGGCTACCGCCTGTACTGGGGCGCGCAGCCGCCGGCGCGACCGCCGCTGGCGCACTGCGTGGCCAGCCGCACCGGCCTGGGCGGCGTGATCGGCAGGAAGCGCGAATATTTCTCGTGGCGCTTCGCGGTGGATTTCGAAGGCGGCGAATTGCAGTCGCTGATCGACAAGGCCGAGGTCGAGGCGGTGGTGGAGGCCAGCCGCGGCCGGGTGGAGATCGTCTCGGCGCGGCCACTGCGCGAGATCGACGGCTACCGCGCGATGTTCGACCTGGTGCCGCCGGACGGTTCCAGCGAGCAGATCGACCTGCGCCTGTACCTGCGCAGCGGCGGCAGGACCCTGACCGAGACCTGGCTGTACCAGTACACGCCGCCGCCGCCGGAACAACGCACGCTCTATTGATCCGACATGAGCCTGTTGCGCAGGGGGGGGGCCGAGCAACGGTGACTGCATGCGCGTCCATGTGCGCCGCGCGGGCCGGCAGTGATGTTGCGGCGCAGCGTAAATTCCCTTGGCAATCCGTGATTTGCGCCCGTTGCGAGGGAAAGCCGATGCATCGGCAAGCATTCGTTGACAGCGTTGTCAGATCACGCGTACAACGACCGACGGTCCGTGCCGCCGGCATGCCGGCGGAAACGTGCAACGCATGGCAGGGGATGACGCGCCAATGCGGTGTTTGCGGGTGATTGCCCGCCACGGGGTGCCGGTAGCGGTGGCCTTGCACGCCGGGCACAAGGGGAGCGGGCGCGATGCGCACGTGGTGACGACGACAGCAACGAAGAAATCAAACGACATGACACAGAAAACCCGCTGGTCGCAATTCAGTGTACTCATCACGGTGTTCTTCTTCTGGGGCTTCGTCGCCGCCAGCAACGACATCCTGATCCCGGTGTTCAAGAAAGCCTTCGACCTGAGCCAAGCGCAGAGCCAGTGGGTATCGATGGCGTTCTACGTGGCCTATACGGTGGGCTCGCTGATCTACTTCGGCGTTTCCAAGGCCACCGGCAAGGACCTGCTCAACCGCATCGGCTACCGCAACGGCATCTGCGTGGGCCTGCTGATCTCGGCGCTGGGCACGCTGCTGTTCTACCCGGCGGCCAACAGCGGCTCGTTCGCGCTGATGCTGTCGGGGCTATTCATCGTCGGCCTGGGCTTCGCTTTGCAGCAGATCGCCGCCAACCCGCTGGCGATCGTGATGGGCAACCCGGCCACCGGTGCGCAGCGGCTGACGATGGCCGGCGGCGTCAACAATTTCGGCACCACCATCGGTCCGCTGCTGGTCAGCGTGGCGATCTTCGGCAGCGTGGCCACCGGCAATACCGAGGCCAGCATCGAAAGCGTCAAGATGCCCTATCTTGTGCTGGGTGTGGCCTTCGTGCTGGTGGCGCTGTTCATCCGCTTCTCTTCGGTACCCAACCACATCGACCTGGAGGGCGTGGCGCGCGACGAGGCCGAGGACACCTCCAAGCTGGTGCACAAGGGGTCGGCGTTCGCCTATCCGCAGCTGGTGCTGGGGATGATCGCGATCTTCCTCTATGTCGGCGTGGAGGTGTCCACCATCAGCAACCTGCCGGCCTACCTGCATGAAGGGCTGGGCATCGAGACCCAGCACCTGGCACCCTACGTGTCGCTGTACTGGGCCAGCCTGATGATCGGCCGCTGGACCGGCGCGGCGGGCGCGTTCGAGATCGGCACCGGCGCGAAGAAGATGCTGATGCTGATCCTGCCGTTCCTGGCTTTCGGCGTGTACCTGGCGGTCAACGCCATCGCCCAGCACGACGTCTCGCAGTTCTACGGCTACGCCGGGGTGATCGTGCTGATGATCGCCGCGACCCTGCTCAGCCGCGGCAACCCGGCGCGGATGCTGCTGTACTTCGCGCTGTGCGGCATCGTCGCGCTGCTGATCGGCATGTTCACCACCGGCAAGACCAGCATCGTCGCCTTCATCAGCGTGGGCCTGTTCTGCAGCACCATGTGGCCGTGCATCTTCGCGCTGGCGATCGCCGGGCTGGGCCGTCACACCAACCAGGGCAGCAGCCTGCTGATCATGATGATCATGGGCGGTGGCTGGGTCAGCCTGACGCAGGGCGCGCTGGCCGACCAGGTGGGCGTGCACATGAGCTTCTGGGTCGGCGTGGCCTGCTTCGCCTACCTGGCGTTCTACGCGCTGCGCGCGACCGGCATTCTGCGCAGGCAGGGCATCGACCTGGACAAGCTGGCGGCCGAAGGCGGACATTGAGCCCGCTTGCCCGGCATTGAACGAAACGAAAGGCCCGGCAATGCCGGGCCTTTCGCATTCATCTGGAAGGGTTGCCGCGCCGCGTAGGTGCGGGGCTTGCCCCGCACGGGGCTTTACCGGGAATGCCCCATGCGGGGCAAGCCCCGCATCCACGTGGTGTTGCGGATCAGCGGTTCAGGCGCTGCAACAGGCGTGCGCGCAGTTCGCGGGCCAGGCGCTGGTCGATGTCGCCAAGCATGCCGCGCGCGGCTTCGGGGATGTGCGCGGCGGTATCGGCACCGGCGTCGAACACGTAGTGGTCGAAGACGCCGCGCCAGATTTCGCGTTGCGCCGGCGGCAGGTCGCGCACGCTCAGGATCGCGGCCATCAGCGCGTTCATCGGCGTGTCCATCCAGGCCGGCGACTGCCGCCACCAGTAGTTGACCAGCACGTTGAAGTCGTCCAGCGCCTCCATGTGGTGCCACCACATGCTCGGGATCAGCACCGCGTCGCCCGGTGCCAGTTCGGCCACGCGGGCATGGCACATCGCCTCGGCGTAGCGCGGGAAACGCGCCAGGTCCGGCGAGGCCGGGTCGACCAGGCTCACCGGCTGCCCGGCCGGGGTCAGCTCCAGCGGGCCGACGTAGAGGTTGGGCAGTTGCTGCGGCGGGAACAGGGTGACCCGACGGTGGCCGGCGACCACGCAGGCGATGTTGTCCGGCAGGTCCTGGTGGGTCGGGATGCGGGTGCGGTTGCCGACCCAGGCGCTGGCCAGTGGCTGCAGCTCGCCGAAGCCCAGGTCGTTGTCGGCGCGGAAGCCGGGCAGGCAGGCATCGACGGCCACCGAGCCCATGTACAGCGTGGTCCCGTCGCCGGGCCGCTGCAGCCGGTCCAGCAGCGCCGCCAGCGACGCGCGTTCGTGGCGGAAGCCCAGCCCGAGCATGTCGTCGCGGTAGAAGATGCGGCCGCCGCATTCGGGCGGGGCCAGGGTCACCATTGCCGGTGCGGCGCTGGCGAAGCGCTGCAGGTAGGCGATGGCCTCCGAGGCCGAAGCGGCGCCGGCCCGGCTGCTCGGCCAGTGCGTGGTCAGGCCGCGCAGGACGCAGGGCTGGTCGCGGCGCAGCAACGCCTCGGGCAAGGCGGCCGGGTCGATGCCGGCGACTTCCTCGATCGGGGTGGCGGCCTCAGGCATGGCGGCGGTTGGCTCGTTCGATCAGCCCGCGCAGCTGCGACAGCGAGGCCATCGCCATGTGGATCGCTTCCAGGTGGCCGCTGCGCGCCAGTTCCGCCAGCGCGTCGCCGTCGAGCTGGCGCAGGCGTTCCTCGGCGATGGTGTGCAGGCCGCCGAGGCGGTGGCGGGAGCCGTCGTCGAGCTGCACGTCGAGCGTGAACGGCTCCAGCAGCTCGTGCCGCAGCAGCGCCTGGCCGAAGCCGGCGTTGCCGGCCATGCCGTCGTGCAGGCTGTGCAGCAGCGAGGCCATGTGCTGCAGGAACGGGGTGGTGCCGCCGAATTCGAGGAACAGCGGCTGGCCGAGCGCCGGGTCGCGGCTGACCCGGGGGTGGTCCAGGTCGATGTGGACCATCGGTTCGCCGTCGGCGACGCCGATGAAGAATGGTTGCCGCGCGATCGCCAGCGGCAGGCAGGGGGCGTCCCAGCGCTCGCCGTCCAGGTACAGGTTCTGGTTCTGGCGCAGGCCCAGCAGCACCAGCGGCTGCACCTGGCCGTCGCCGCTCCTGTCGAAGGCGATGGGGTAGTGGGCCTGCAGTTCGCGGAACTCGCCGGGGAAGGTCGGCACCGCGGCGACGTCGTCGCCCCAGGCCGCGCCACGCGTGGTGATCACCCGCAGGTCGGCATGGTCGATGTTGTTGAGCAGGACGGGATTGGACATTGCGGTGGTGCCACCGGATGGGTGTCG
The DNA here is from genome assembly GCF_001431505.1 of Stenotrophomonas daejeonensis. Taxonomy (GTDB): domain Bacteria; phylum Pseudomonadota; class Gammaproteobacteria; order Xanthomonadales; family Xanthomonadaceae; genus Stenotrophomonas; species Stenotrophomonas daejeonensis. Next base: position 18,520 of record NZ_LDJP01000007.1, on the reverse strand, counting down.
GGACTTGGACCTGCAAGCGCCTCTCCTTGCGGAAGAAGAGGCGAGGGCAGGGGCGAAGCCTCGCGATGTTCGATCGCGCGAGGCTTCGCCCATGCACTCATGCCCATGCGGGCGGGGAAGGAAGGGCGGATGCCATCTTGCCCGAAAAAAACCGGGCCGCCGAAGGAGAGCGTTCGGCGGCCCGATGCCGCCGCCGTGCCGGGAGGGACACGGCGGCAGGTTGCCACGAGATGGTCGGTCAGAACTTGTAGCGCAGGCCGAACATGTAGCGCGGCCCCAGCTGGGTGATGTTGTGCAGCTGGTGCGAGTTGCGACCGCGGCTCCTGAAGTAGGAGTCGGTGAGGTTGATGCCTTCCAGCGACAGCGTGAGGTTGTCGGTGACCTGGTAGCTGACGTTCATGTCCACCTGGCCGTAGGCCTCCACGTAGGTGGGCGTGGTGCCCAGCCCGGCCAGGAACTTGTCGCGCCAGTTGTAGGCCGCGCGCACCTGCCACGGGCCCTTGTCGTAGAACGCGACGAAGTTGGCGGTGTCGCTCAGGCCGGTCATGGCGAACTGGGTGTCCAGCGACGCCACGTCGTAGGTCAGGCCCGAATCGACCATCGTGTAGTTGGCCGCCAGGCCGAAGCCGCTCTCGCCGAACATGTGCTGGATGTTGAACTCCCAGCCGTCCAGCGAATCGGAACGGTTGTTGACCGGCACGCTCATCTTGACCTGCAGCACCGGGTCGCTGTCCAGGCCGCTGATGGTCCCCGACGCCGCGTCCACGCCGGGCTGGCCGTCGAAGTTGGCGAAGATGTAGTCGCGGATGCAGACGCGGTTGGTGGCCGCGCAGCCGCCGGAGATCGCCGCGTTCCAGTAAGCACCGCCGGCCGGCGTGTGCAGGCCCGGGTACGGCGACTGGGTGGTGGTCTGGGTGGCGATGAAGTTGTCGATCTTCTTGTGGAAGTAGCCCACCGACAGGTAGCTGGCGTCGCTGTAGTACCACTCGAAGGACAGGTCGATGTTGCGCGATTCCAGCGGCTTCAGTGCCGGGTCGCCGGCACCGCCGGAGCCGAAGTCGAAGCGGGCCTGGTCGGCGACGCGGGCGGCAGGGTTCATGTCACCCCATTGCGGGCGGCCGATGGTCTCGCCGTAGCTGGCGCGCAGCTTCATGCTGTCGTTGAGCTCGACGGCCATGTCCAGGTTGGGCAGGAAGTAGTCGTACTTGCCGCCCAGGGTGCGGAACTCCGAGCCCGAATAGGCGACGACGAACTCGTTCTCCGAGATCCAGCGGATGCCGGCCGGCGCCGGCTGCTGCGCGGTGGCCTCGACCTCGGTCTTCTCCCAGCGCACGCCCGCGGCGATGTCCACCGGCAGGCCCCAGTCGAAGGTGTTGCTCCACTGCAGGTACAGGCTCTTGGACTTCTCGCGGACGCGGCTGTCGTAGTTGGTGCGGGTCGGCTCGACGCTGCCCGGCACCTGGGTGCCGGCGAAGCTGGTGTCCCAGGCCGGCAGGTAGTCGGCGGCCACGCCGCGGCCGGCGTTCACCCACGCTTGGGTCGCCAGCTGGTGCAGCGTGGCGAAGTCGTACATGAAGATGCCGTCGGTGAAGTTCGGGTCGTTGTGGCCCGAGAAGCTCTTGAAGAAGTTGCCCAGGTTGTATAGCGGCCACACTTCGTCCGGATAGTCGCCGGCATTGGTGGCGCCGCCCCAGGTGTCCAGCTGCACGTGGCTGCCGTACGAATGGTTCTTGTAGTCGGTGGTGGCCAGGCCGAAGTTCAGCTTGGAGTAGTTCTCGAAGCGGAATTCACCGCTGGCCTGCAGCTGGTCGACCTCGGCGCGCTGGTAATTGGCGTCGAAGATCGAGCCGGCGATCATCATCTTCGACGGGTCGGGCTGGGTCAGGCCGTCGGCGAACTCGATGTTGAGGATCGGGAACTTGCCGCTGAAGTCCATGCTGTTGCCGGTGCGGAAGAAGCCCGCGGCGGCCAGCACGTTGTTGTTGCCGTAGGGACTGTCAGGCGAGCTGGTGGCCTTGGAGTGGTGGTAGTCCAGCGCCAGGTCGAAGTTGTCGCGCACGGCCCATTCCACGTTCAGGCCCAGTGAATCGCTCTTGAAGCGGTTGGCGGTGTCCGACGCGCCGTTGGCGAAGTCGGTGACCCACGGGTAGGACTCGTGGTAGGTCAGCGGCGAGGAGCCCGGTGCGTCGGTCCACGAGGTCGCGTCGGGGGTGTAGTTCTGCCACACCGACATGTTGTTGGACTGCGCCTGCACCTTGTTCTGCGCGTAGGTGTAGTCCAGCGTGGTGGTCAGGTCGTCGGTCGGCGCCCACTGCAGGGTCACCTGGCCGTTGGTGCGCTGGCGCTGGAAGCGGTTGATCGTGTACTGCAGGTTCTGCGGCAGCGCGTAGACGTCGTTCGGGCCGGGGCGGTTGACCACGTTCTCCGAACCGGGGGCACCCGGCAGCGGCAGGTTGGAACCGCTGCCTTCGCCGTCGGCGCGCGGGGTGTCGATGAACGAGCGCCAGCCGCCCGGCACGCTGGCCGAGGCCGAGCCGGACTCGCGCTCCTGGTAGCTGGCGCTGACCGCCACGCCGAAGCGGCCGTCGGCCGAGGTGGTGCTGAAGATGCCCGACAGTTCCGGGGTCACCGTGTCGCCGCGCAGGTGCTTGGGCAGGTCGTCGTCGGAGGTGTCCCACACGCCCTTCATGCCGACGCTGGCGCGGGTGCCGGGGTTGTCCAGCGGCCGCGCGGTCTTGATGTTGATGGTGGCACCGAGGCCACCGGCCGGCGCGTCGGCGCGACTGGTCTTGTAGACCTCCACCGCCGAGACCGCCTCGGAGGCGAGGTTGCCGAAGTCGAACGCGCGGCCGCCGGTGACGGTGGGCATCTGCCGGCCGTTGAGCAGCACCAGGTTGAAGTCGGGGCCGATGCCGCGCACCGTCACCTTCGAGCCTTCGCCGTTGTCACGGTCGATCGACACGCCGGAGATGCGCTGCAGCGACTCGGCCAGGTTGGTGTCGGGGAACTTGCCGATGTCCTCGGAGACGATGCCGTCGACGACGCCGGTGGCATCGCGCTTGAGGTTCATCGACGACTGCAGGCTGCTGCGGATGCCGGTGACGGTGATGGTGTCCAGGTCGGTGGCCTGGGGCTCGGACGCGCCGGCCTGGTCGCCCGCCGCGTCCTGGGCCAGGACGGGCGAAGCGAATGCAAGCAGCAGCGCGGAGGTCAACAAACGCCGTTTCGGCGCAACACGTGACTGACTCATGAATTTTCCCTCCCCGGGAATTCAAATGGATTCAGTGGTTCTTGAAGTTGTGTTTTTCGATGTCGTGTTTTCGATGAAGCCCAGCCGGTGGCGGCTGGCGGTTGGATTGGAATGCAATTTGACAGCGTTGTCAAAATTGGCTGGATGGATAGCACCTGCAACTATTCAAGCTATTGAAAACAAAGAAAAATGCTGTTTTTGCGACGCAGCAGGATGAATCGGCGCCGGGTGCGGCGGCATGACAGCGGAAGCAATTGCGGTGCGGGCCGTCCGACCCGCATGGGGCGTTACCGGGGAAGCCCGTGCCGGGCAAGCCCGGCACCTACGGGGGCGGTAGGGTCGGCAAGGACGAAGGCAGGGCAGGCCTCGTGCCGTGGTGGACTCAGGCGGGTGCCGGGCCGGTGGAGCGGCGGACCTGCAGCGTATAGAGCACGTCGACCACGCCGCCGCTGCCCATCTCGCGGATTTCCTTTATCAGTTCCAGCCCGGCGAGCCGGCCCATCTCGCGCGTGGGCTGCCGCACCGTGGTCATCGCCGGGTAGATCTGGCGGGAGATCGGCGTGTCGTCGAAGCCGCAGACGGAGACGTCGCCCGGCACGGAGAGGCCGCGCTCGCAGACGGCGCTGATGACGCCGGCGGCCATGTCGTCGTTGGCGGCGAAGATGGCGGTGGGCCGCTCGGGCAGGTCCAGCAGGAGGTTGGCGCCGGCGTAGCCCGATTCGTAGGAGAACTCGCCGTCGATCACCAGCGAGCCGTCGTAGCGCAGCCCGGCGCGGCGCAGGCCCTCGCGGTAGCCGGCCAGGCGCCACATGCTGGCGCCGTGCGCGGCGTGGCCCTTGATGTGGGCGATGCGGGTGTGGCCGAGCGAGGCCAGGTGCGCCATCAGCGCGCAGACCGCGCCGATCTCGTCGACGACCACGCCGACGTGGCGGTTCTGTTCCTTGGCCGAGATGCTCGAATGGGGAATACCCAAGGCGACGAGCCGTTCCAGCAGCGCGGTGTCGTCGGTGAGCGGCGGGGTGAGCACGATGCCATCCAGCTGCGACTGCATGATCAGCGACTCGACCTTGTCCACGATGTCGCCGGCGTCGTAGACCAGCGGCGCCAGCATCAGGTTGTAGTGCTGCGCCTGGCAGGCGTCGAGCACGCCCAGCTCGATCTCCATCAGGTAGTTGGAGGAGGGGTTGTCGAACAGCATCGCCACCAGGTACGAGCGCCGCCCGGCCAGCGTCCGCGCCGAGGGCAACGGGCGGTAGCGCAGCTTCTCCACCGCCGCCTCGACCAGCTTGCGGGTACGCTCGGACACGTTGGGCTCGTGGTTGAGCACCCGCGAGACGGTCTTCATCGATACACCGGCCATTGCCGCCACGTCCTCGATGCGCACGCGCCCGGCCTTGCCTGCCGATGCTTGCGTGGGTTCAGCCACCGCCCGATTCTTGCCAGTCATGTCGTTTCCGGTTCCCGCCAGGCCCGTGCCATCGCACCTGGATACAGGTGCAACTCTATCCGCATGCGGCATGCCGCTGTGCAGCAAGCCATCGTGGCGGACTGGCGCTATTCTGCCTGCTGCCTGACAACGCTGTCATGGTGTCCTGCACAAAATCGTGCATTCCCCGTCCTCCCGCCCAGGAAGCCCGCCGCCCATGAAGCCTCGCCTCCCGCACTCCCGCCCGTCCGTCCCCGGCCGCCGCCTGCGCCCGCTTTCGCTGTGCGCCGCGCTGGCACTGGCCTGCATGCCGGCCCTCGCTCCGCCGCCCGTTTCCGCCGCCGAAGCCGGCGTCGGCTCGATCGACCCGGCGCACTGGCCGCAACCGGCGTGGCCGCTGGCCGCGGACCCGGCACTGGAGCGGCGCATCGATGCACTGATGGCCACGATGACGCTGGAGGAAAAGGTCGGCCAGATCGTGCAGGGCGACATCGCCAGCATCACCCCCGACGACGTGCGCAAGTACCGGCTCGGCTCGATCCTGGCCGGTGGCGGCTCCGACCCCGGCGGCAAGTACAACGCCCCGCCCAAGGACTGGCTGGCGCTGGCCGACGCGTTCTGGGAAGCGTCGATGGATACCCGCGGCGGCGGCAAGGCGATCCCGATCATCTGGGGCATCGACGCCATGCACGGCCAGAGCAACGTGGTCGGCGCCACCCTGTTCCCGCACAACGTCGGCCTCGGTGCCACCCGCGACCCTGAGTTGCTGCGCGAGATCGCCCGCATCACCGCCATCGAAACCCGCACCACCGGCATGGAATGGACCTTCGCGCCGACCGTGGCGGTGCCGCAGGACGACCGCTGGGGCCGCGCCTACGAAGGCTATTCGGAAGACCCGGCGCTGGTGGCCAGCTACGCCGGCGTGTTCGTCGAAGGATTGCAGGGCAAGGCCGGCGCGCCGGACTTCCTCGACGACCACCACGTGATGACCACGGTCAAGCACTTCCTCGGCGATGGCGGCACCGACAACGGCAAGGACCAGGGCGACACCACGGTCAGCGAAGCGCAACTGCGCGACATCCACGCCGCCGGCTACGTGCCGGCGGTCGCCGCCGGTGCGCAGTCGGTGATGGCCTCGTTCAACAGCTTCCACGGCGAGAAGATGCACGGCCACAAGCCGCTGCTGACCGATGTGCTCAAAGAACGCATGCACTTCGGCGGCTTCGTCGTCGGCGACTGGAACGGCCACGGCCAGGTCAAGGGCTGCAGCAACACCGACTGCGCGCAGACCTACATCGCCGGGTTGGACATGGCGATGGCGCCGGACAGCTGGAAGGGCATGTACGAAAGCACCCTGGCCCACGCCAAGGACGGGACGTTGCCGATGGCGCGGCTGGACGACGCGGTGCGCCGCATCCTGCGCGCCAAGTTCCGCATGGGCCTGTTCGAGAAGCCCCGGCCATCGGCGCGCGCACTGGGCGGCAAGTTCGAGCTGCTGGGCGCGCCGGAACACCGCGCGGTGGCGCGGCAGGCGGTGCGCGAATCGCTGGTGCTGCTGAAGAACCAGGGTGGCGTGCTGCCGCTGGCGCCGAAGCAGCATGTGCTGGTGGCCGGCGACGGCGCCGACAACATGGCCAAGCAGGCCGGCGGCTGGACCCTGACCTGGCAGGGCGACGGCACCAAGCGCGTCGACTTCCCCAATGCCGACACCATCTGGGACGGCATGAAGGCACAGGTGGAAGCGGCCGGCGGCAAGGCCGAACTGGCCGTCGATGGCGCCTACAAGAGCAAGCCGGACGTGGCGGTGGTGGTGTTCGGCGAGGAACCCTACGCCGAGTTCCAGGGCGACCTGCCCGACCTGATGTTCAAGGGCGGCAAGTCCGGCGACCTCGAACTGATCCGCAGGCTCAAGGCCGACGGCATCCCGGTGGTGGCGGTGTTCCTCAGCGGCCGCCCGTTGTGGATGAACCGCGAGATCAACGCCGCCGACGCCTTCGTCGCCGCATGGCTGCCCGGTTCGGAAGGCGCCGGCGTCGCCGACGTACTGCTGCGCAAGCCCGACGGCAGCGTGCAGCACGACTTCCACGGCAAGCTGAGCTTCTCCTGGCCGCGCCGCGCCGACCAGTACGCCAACAACGTCGGCCAGAAGGACTACGACCCGCAGTTCGCCTACGGCTACGGCCTGACCTATGCCGACGACGGCAACCTGCCGGCGCTGTCCGAAGACCCGGGCATCGACCCCAATGCCTCGCGCACCAGCACCTGGTTCGACCGCGGCGTGGCCACCACCGGCCTGACCCTGCGCCTGACCGGCGCCGACGGCGAGGCGATGGACGTCGTGCATCCCAACGTCGTCACCACCGATGGTTCGGTGACGATGGCCGCGGTCAACACCGAGGTGCAGGAAGGCGCGCGCCAGTTCGACTTCAAGGGCGCAGGCGTCGTCGAGTTGCGCTCGAACACGCCGCTGGACCTGGTGCGCGAAACCAACGGCGACGTGCTGGTGATCGCCAACGTGCGGGTCGATGCATTGCCGGCCGGCGCGCAGGTGGGCTACGTCGCCAGCTGCGGCGAAGGCTGCCGCGGCGAACTGGCCATCGGCGAGGCGCTGGCGCAGCTGCCGCGCGGCGAATGGGCGCGGCTGGGCGTGCCGCTCAAGTGCCTGCGCGGCGCCGGCATCGACACCGGCAAGCTGGACATGCCGTTCGCCCTGCGCGGCAGCGCCGGCCTGCGCCTGTCGCTGGCCAAGGTGAGCATCGGTACCGACTACGAGCGCAAGGTCGAGTGCCCGGCGCCGTGAGCCCGCGGCCGCTGCTGCTGGTGGCGGCATTCCTGACCGGTGGCGGCGCGCAGGCGTCGCCAACGGGTTGGGAGCTGGTCTGGCAGGACGAGTTCGACGGCACCAGCATCGACCCGGCGAAATGGGAGCTGGAAGACAACTGCTGGGGCGGCGGCAACCACGAACGGCAGTGCTATACCCCGCGCCGCGACCGCGAGCCGGGCGCCAACGCCTGGCTCGCCGACGGCCTGCTGCATATCGCCGCCCGCCGCGAGGACTGGACCGGGCCGGCGTCGCCGGACGGCCGTGGCGATGCCACCGCCACCCTGCCGTACACCTCGGCGCGGCTGCGCACCAAGGGCCGGCAGGCGTGGACGTTCGGCCGCTTCGAGATCCGCGCCAAGCTGCCGGCCGGACAGGGCAGCTGGCCGGCCATCTGGATGCTGCCCACCGGTTCGCCCTACGGCGGCTGGGCCGCTTCCGGCGAGATCGACATCATGGAAGCGGTGAATCTGGGCTCCCCTTCGGACATGCCCGGCGCCGCCCCCGGCACCCCGGAAACGCGGGTGCACGGCACGTTGCACTACGGTCGCCGACCACCCGGCAACGTGCATGCCGGCACGTGGTACGCATTGCCCGATGGCGCCAACCCGGCCGACGATTTCCACGTCTACGCGCTGGAATGGGAGCAGGACGAGATCCGCTGGTACGTCGATGGCGTGCACTACGCCAGCCAGCACGCCGGACACTGGTATTCGCAGCGGCAGGACGCGCAGGGCAACTGGATCGACGCCCCGCCCGGCGCCCCGTTCGACGTCGCCTCGAAGTTCCACCTGCTGCTCAACCTCGCCGTCGGCGGCGACTGGGCCGGCACGGTCAACGCCACCGGCATCGACCCGCGCGCCTACCCGCAGACGATGCGGGTGGACTATGTGCGCGTCTACCGCTGCAGCGCCGGCCATGCGGACGGCAGCGGTTGCGCCACCCGCGACCCGGCGGCGAAGCAGGTGATTCCCGAAACACCGAAACCGTAGATGCGGGGCTTGCCCCGCACGAGGAGCCAAGATGAAAACCATGCTGATGATGTCCCTGCTGGCGATGGCGTTGCCCGCGCAGGCCGGGGAACGACTGGACCGGACCGGCGAGGCGGTGGTCGTGTACACCACCGCGCAGGGCGCGACGCGGCAGATGGTCCGCAGCCAGGTGGCGGCATTGTCCGAAGGCCATGCGCTGACCGAAGTGGAAAACTCGGTGTTCGTCGAACCGGGCCGCCGTTTCCAGACATTCCTCGGCATCGGCGGGGCCATCACCGACGCCACCGCCGAAACCTTCGCCAAGCTGGACGACGCACGCCAGGCGGAGCTGCTGCGCGCCTATTACGATCCCGGGCAGGGCATCGGCTACACCCTGGCGCGCACCACCATCCACAGCTCGGATTTCAGCAGCGGCAGCTACACCTACATCGCCGAAGGCGATGCGTCGCTCGCCAGCTTTTCCGTCGAGCATGACCGCAGGTACCGCATCCCGATGATCAAGCGCGCGATCGCGGCGGCAGGCGGCACGCTGCCGCTGATGGCCAGCCCGTGGAGCGCGCCGGCGTTCATGAAGGACAGCAAGGACATGCTCCACGGCGGCAAGCTGCTGCCGCAGTACGCGGACGCGTGGGCGAAGTACTACGTCAAGTTCCTCGACGCCTACCAGGCCGAGGGCATCCCGGTCTGGGCGATCAGCCTGCAGAACGAGCCGATGGCCAAGCAGACGTGGGAGTCGATGCTGTTCACCGCCGAGGAGGAGCGCGATTTCCTCAAGAACCACCTCGGCCCGACGATCAAGGCCAGCGCACACGCCGATACCAGGATCGTCGTGTGGGACCACAACCGCGACATGATGGTCCACCGTGCCAACGTGATCTTCGGTGACCCGGAGGCGGCACAGTACGCTTGGGGCATGGGCTTCCACTGGTACGAAACCTGGGCCGGCTTCGAGCCCATGTTCGACAACGTGGCGCGCGTGCATGACGCATGGCCGGACAAGGTGCTGTTGCTGACCGAAGCGACGGTGGAGAAGTTCGACTGGTCGCAGGTGCAGCGCTGGGCCAACGGCGAACGCTACGGCACGTCCATCATCCACGACCTCAACAACGGCGCGTCGGCCTGGATCGACTGGAACATGCTGCTCGACGAAACCGGCGGCCCGAACCACGTCGGCAACTACTGCTTCTCGCCGGTCCATGCCGACACCCGCAGCGGCGAGCTGGTCTACACCCCGAGCTACTGGTACATCGGCCATTTCTCGAAGTTCCTGCGCCCGGGCGCGCAGCGCGTGAGCGCGGCCAGCAGCCGCAGCAACCTGCTGGCGACGGCCTTCGTCAATGCCGATGGCACGCTGGCGACGGTGGTGATGAACCCGACCGGGCAGCCGATCACGTACAACTATTACGTGGGAACCGCCTCGACCCGGATCACCATTCCCGCGCACGGCATCCAGACGCTGCTGCGCTGATCAGGCCGTGGATGCGGGGCGTGCCCCGCGTGGGGCTGTCCCGGCGAGGCTTCATGCGGGGCACGCCCCGCATCCACGAAACCCCGTGCGGGGCATGCCCCGCACCTACAGCGGCAACGGCGCCTGCATCGGCTCGATGCGGCCCTCGCCGCGGGTGATCTTCTTGAACTCGGCGCGGCTGACCGACACGTAGCGCTCGTTGCCGCCGATCTCCACCTGCGGCCCGTCCTGCACGGCGAAGCCGTTTTCGTCCACGCGCACGGTCATCGTCGCCTTCTTGCCGCTGTGGCAGATGGTCTTGATCTCCTGCATTTCGTCGGCCCACGCCAGCAGGTACTGGCTGCCCTCGAACAGCTCGCCGCGGAAATCGGTACGCAGCCCGTAGCACAGCACCGGGATGCGCAGCTGGTCGACCACCTCGCTCAACTGCCATACCTGCGCCTTGCTCAGGAACTGCGCCTCGTCCACCAGCACGCAGCCGAGCCTGCCATGCGTGGCGATGTCGCCTTCGACCAGTTTCTGCAGGTCGGTGGCATGGTCGAAGGCGGTGGCCTCGGCCTGCAGGCCGATCCGCGAGGCGACGGTGCCGCTGCCGGCACGATGGTCCAGCCGCGGGGTCAGGATCGCCACCCGCATGCCGCGTTCGCGGTAGTTGTGCGCCGACTGCAGCAGGGTGGTGGTCTTCCCGGCGTTCATCGCCGAATAGTATAAGTAGAGCTTAGCCACCAGATGACTCCGTAAGCTATTGATAATTTGGAGTTATATCGACTGATGGCGGTATCTTAATTCATTGATACCGTCACCAATACCGTCACCTAGCGACGCTGCCCCCTTTTTCAGAGCGTTTTGGAGGAAACCGGACGCATGTCATCCATTTTGCCAGCTATGGCACGCGCCCGGCGAGGGTCTTACTTGAAGGAATCCGGGATGCTCGGTGCCTCGACTACACGACCATCTTGGAAGATCACCGACACCGACTTGCTATCAACAGAAAACGCTCCCGCTTTGGCATAGCTCCAGACCCAGACTTGATTCTGGCCCCTTGCCGTCACCGACATGGGCTTGCCCATGAGTTGGACGACTTCCTGCTCGGTCATCCCGACGCGAATCTGACGGGCTTGCGAGAAGTCGAACTTGGTTCCTGCCGTTGCGCAGGCCGTGAGGAGCAGGCTGGCCAGCAGTAAAGCAAAGACCTTCTTCATGTCATCTCCAATTCTTCTGTCCGTATCAATGCGCGCTTGCAGGGGCCTTAGCGGCTATCCCTGAGCCTCTCTAGGTGCTTCAACACGCTTCCGATCTTGGACAGCAAGAAGCCGAAGAAAACGCCATTCAGACCAGACGCCACATAGAACCCGATCAACGTGGTGTTCCAGACCTTCTTCGTGCTGTACGGTCCATCCGGCAACTCATACTGTCCAAACAAGAAGATGCAGATCGCGGCACCCACGATGCTTAGCCAGATGATTGCTTGCCCGATCAACGCCGCGTAATCCCCCTCCGTCGTTAGCGCACCATCCCCAGCGGTTGCCTCCGTAGCGTGCGGCTGCGCAGGCGTGACAGGCCGTGGTAGAGCTTCGATGCACTTGCTGCATAGGTCGGACATGATGCCTGCCTGCTCTACGCCGCACGACTTACAGATAGCCATAAATTCCCCCTTGCCTCGGTTGTAGGGATGTCCCCAGTCCCATTTTCGCAGACTATAGTCCGTCGTACTATAGTCACATGATCCCTAATGTCGGCCGTCAATGGCGACCGACAGCAAATCCGTACAAAAAGCCTTTGGCGAGGCGCTACGGGAGGTGCGTGCTGGTCGTGGGCTTTCACAGCAAGATCTAGCTTTGGAAAGCGAACTTGACCGGACTTACATCTCGTTGCTTGAACGTGGCTTGCGACAGCCGACGATAACCACGCTGATCGCACTCGCAGATGCACTTGATGTGGATCCAACCATCCTCGTTAAGAGGACAACATTGCTCTTGAACAAGAGCGAGAGCTGACAGTTCTACGGTTGTCTCAGCAACTCGGAGCCTCTCTCAGTAACTGTATTAGGTAAGGCTTGGCAGGAAATATCGGGGGAAATCGTGGCGAAACTTAAGGACGGGGAATCAAAATCTGAGGCACTGCTCTATCCACTTCTGGATAAGGCCGTTTCTCTACGCAAGGAATATCGCCGACGTAACACCAAGTTCGACCAGAAACGAATCAAATCTCCAGAGATCGACGAACATCTTTCCTCCGGCTGGATAATCCACAAGAAGCAAAAGGGAGTCGCTGTCGTCAGGCGGGAAAAAAAGATTGACGAACGCCTAGAGAATCTCTGGTGGGTCCTGCTCTACAAGATGGGCTATACGGAGCTAAATTCCGGGCGAAAGTTCCGAATCAAGCTCAAGCGGCGAAACAACCAAGAAGGTGAGAAGCAGATTGATGTATTCGCTTCGGATGACGAGACCGTCATCGTCGCAGAATGCAAATCAAGCGAGCGCCTGAAGAGGCGCAGCCTTCAGAAAGACATTGAAGAATTTGGCGCTTTGAAAGGTGACATTGCCGCATCAATAAGATCCTTCTACGGCAAAGACTACAAGCCCAAGATTCTTTGGTTCTTCGTCACCGAAAACATCATTTGGCCGGAAGAAGACATTGCACGAGCCAATGCCCACAAGATCAAGCAAGTTACGGAGATCGAACTTCCTTATTACACGCAGCTTGCTGATCACCTTGGGAAAGCCGCGCGCTTTCAGTTTCTGGCTGAGTTCCTGAAGGATCAATCGATCCCAGAAATGAAGGACACCAAGGTTCCGGCAACCCGAGGAAAGCTTGGCGGAAAGTATTTCTACTCATTTGTCACAACCCCCCGACATCTACTGAAGATTGCTTTCGTCAACCACAGAACACTGGATGACCCGGAAGGTCATCCCACCTATCAGAGACTTATTCAGAAGTCACGGCTTAAGGCCATAGGCAAATTCATCTCAGATGGCGGATTCTTCCCAAACAATCTACTGATCAATTTTGTTAAGGCTCCCCGCTTTGACATTCTGCAGAAAGACACCATCACAGATGTTCATTTCGGGAATCTGTATCTACCTAGCACGTACAAGTCTGCATGGATAATTGACGGACAGCATCGCCTTTATGGCTATGCAGGGCTTCCAGAAGAGTATTTAGATCAGAAGCTTGTAGTTGTTGCTTTTGAAGGAATATCGAAAGAAGAAGAAGCCAATATGTTCGTGACGATAAATCACGAACAGAAGTCCGTTCCTAAGAATCTATTAGACGACCTAGAAGGCCAACTAAAATGGGGATCTGATAATCCTGGCGAGAGGATCGGCGCACTCGCTGCAAGAGTAATTCATCAGATGAACCGGGAGCTTTCAAGCCCACTTTATGGCCGTTTCTCCGCTGAAGGAATACGTGGAACACCAAGGGTGTGTCTAACCGTTCCGCAAGTGAAACTTGGCCTAAAGCGTTCTGGTCTGCTTGGACAGGTTGCGCTTCGTACACACTACGAACCGGGCGCTCTTTGCGGATCTACCGACAATGCCACCCTGCAAAGGGCCATCAAGATCCTAAACGGATACTTCCGTCAGATCCAAGAAGCAGCAGTTTCAAGATGGGAATCCGGGCGTCCCGGAAAGCTTTGTACAAATGAATCAGTACAGGCATTGACTTTGCTTCTAGCAGAGTTGATCAAGTACATCGAGAAGGACACCACAAAGCCACTTCATTCTCATACCGAACAACAGGTTCTAGCACTCATCAGCGAGCACATCACTCCGCTCTTGGACTTCCTGCAATCAGGAGATGCCGAGGTGGATGCGCTGCTTAGCGTTCAATTCGGCAGCGGTGGACCGAGAGAACTATTGCTTCGCTTCGCAAAAGTAATGAAGAAGTCGTATCCGAATTTCGAGCCTGATGGATATGAAAACTGGGCACTAAGTCAGTCTGAGGAATTGCGGCGAGCCGCAGATGAGCAAGTGCAGAAGATCAACATGATTGTTCAAAAGCATATCTTCTCCGTGTTCCGTCGTATGTATGGCGATGAGAAAAGCGCCTACTGGGAGAGGGGCATCTTGAGTAAAGAGATCAAAAGCAGGGCTTATACAAAGTCACAGGACGTTGAAATTGATGCACGACTTCCGCTTGAAGCCTATTTGGACTTTATTGAGTTTAAATCCATCGTCGAACACAAAGAGCGCTGGCAGCTGTTCAAGGATGTTTTTGACATCCCTGTTGACGGCGAGAAGGGGCAGGCAAAGAACCTCAAATGGATGGACAGGTTCAATGAAATACGCCGCATACCCGCACACGCCGCAGAAGGGCGCAATTACAAAGCGGAAGATTTTCCATTCTTGGAGTCAGTCATCGACATCCTGAAGTCTCGCATTGATGACTTTGACTACGACAGCATTACGAGCCAGCAATGAACACCTCTATTACTAGCATAACGCCATTTCTTAAATGGGCAGGCGGAAAGCGCTGGCTCTTGCGTTCGCACAAGATGGCCTTTGATCTAACGGGCATAGATCGATATGTCGAGCCATTTGTTGGCAGCGGGGCTGTTTTTTTTAGCCTGCAGCCGAAGCGAGCACTACTAAACGACGCCAATGCTGAACTGATCGAGACATACAAGGCCATCAAATCCGATTGGAAATCTGTGTTGGACTTGCTTCGCAAGCACCAACGTTCCCATAGTGATGACTACTACTATCAGGTACGCGATTCTGCGCCGACCGCCCAAGCGACTAGGGCAGCTCGCTTCATCTATTTGAATCGAACTTGCTTCAATGGTCTTTACCGCGTCAATCGTCGTGGCGAATTTAATGTTCCAAGAGGAACAAAAAATAGTGTTCTACTGGACTCTGACGACTTTGAACTCATTTCGCGGCAGCTATCTAGAGTCACCCTGCAATCTGGTGATTTTGAAGGTGTAGTTGACCAGTGCGGTAGCGGGGACTTCATTTATGCAGACCCCCCCTACACCGTTAAGCACAATAACAATGGATTCATCAAATACAATGAGAAGTTGTTCTCTTGGTCAGATCAGGAACGCCTAAAAGACGCACTCGTACGAGCCACAGACCGTGGCGCTAGAGTGCTCGTCAGCAATGCTGATCACCCTTCAATTCGAGAACTTTATGCAGATGCAACCTGCGCCATCGTTGAGCGCCATAGCGTTATGGCATCAGAGTCGGAGCGTCGCAAACTGACCACAGAGCTTCTGATCAGCGTTGGGCGTTAGCTGAAGAGGCACAGACTCACTGCGGCAGAGCCAGGGATGCTGCTTTGCAATCGCTTGCCGTGTGATTCGTTGGCGTAAACCTGATCGAATGTAGATAGTGATAAGTATTTGTTATCGCTATCTTTTGCCTGCATGACACCCCGTGGATGGGGATTCCTCGACGGCTCAGGCACGGGATGCGCATACAGCATGCTCATACCCACCCCCGCGCAGCCAAGCTCGTGCATCCTTTTGCGGTGACCACGAAATGATCAAGAAGCCGAACATCCAGCAGTGACAATGCTTGCTTTAGTTGCGCAGTAACGGCGCGATCCGCCGCCGATGGTTCCGGGCGGTCGCGGCCGATGGCTTACACTGCCGCCCTGCGACAGACCCGACCCCATGCTGGACTCCCTCAACCCCCCCCAACGCGCGGCGGTGCTGCACACCGAAGGCCCCCTGCTGGTGCTGGCCGGTGCCGGCAGCGGCAAGACCCGCGTGATCGTGGAGAAGATCGCCCACCTGATCGGCAGTGGCCGCTACCCCGCCCGCCGCATCGCCGCGATCACCTTCACCAACAAGTCGGCCAAGGAAATGCGCGAGCGCGTGGGCAAGCGCCTGCGCGGCGAGCAGGCCGAGGACGTGACGATCTGCACCTTCCACGCGCTGGGCCTGAAGTTCCTGCAGATCGAGCACGCGGCGGTGGGGCTGAAGCGCGGCTTCTCGATCTTCGATGCCGACGATGCGGCGGCGCAGGTCAAGGACCTGCTCGGCGGCAGCAACGCCAAGCCCGACGACATCGAGGACATGAAGAACCTGATCTCGCGCGCGAAGAACGCCGGCCTCTCGCCCGAGCAGGCGATGGCCGCCGCGCGCAGCAGCCGCGAGAAGAACGCGGCGATGGTCTACGAGCTGTATCAGGCGCGGCTCACCGCCTTCAACGCGGTGGATTTCGACGACCTGATCCGCCTGCCGGTGCAGGTGCTGGAAGAAAACCCGGACATCGCCGTGGCCTGGCGCGAGCGCATCGGCTACCTGCTGGTGGACGAATGCCAGGACACCAACGACGCCCAGTATCGCCTGCTCAGGCAGTTGGCCGGCGAGCGCGGCAACTTCACCTGCGTGGGCGACGACGACCAGAGCATCTACGCCTGGCGTGGCGCCAACCCCGAGAACCTGCAGCAGATGGGCCGCGACTACCCGGCCCTGCAGATCATCAAGCTGGAACAGAACTATCGCTGCTCCAACCGCGTGCTGCGCGCGGCCAACGCGCTGATCGCGCACAACCCGCACGAACACCTGAAGACGCTGTGGTCGGACCAGGCCGACGGCGAGCGCATCCGCGTGTGGGAATGCCGCAACAGCGAGCACGAGGCGGAAAAGGTGGCCGCCGAGATCCAGTTCATCGCCACCAGCCGGCGCGTGCCGTGGGGCGATTTCTGCATCCTGTTCCGCGGCAATTTCCAGAGCCGGCCGCTGGAAAAAGCGATGCAGTTGGTCGGCGTGCCCTACCACCTGACCGGTGGCACCGTGTTCCTGGAACGGCAGGAAGTGAAGGACACGCTGGCATGGCTGCGGCTGCTGGTGAACCCGGACGACGACACCGCCTTCATGCGCGCGGTGCAGGCGCCCAAGCGCGACGTCGGCGCCGGCACATTGGCGAAACTGGCCGAGCTGGCATCGGAAAAGGGCATGTCGATGGCGCAGGCGGCCGAGGCGATGGGCGCGCTGGCGCAGCTGCCGCCGCGCGCGGCCAACAGCCTGAGCCGCTTCACCGACATCCTGCGCGCGCTGCGCATGGACATGCGCCAGAGTTCCTCCGGCGACCTGGTGCGGCGCGTGGCCAAGGATTCGGGCCTGCTGGCCGAATTGCGCCACCAGGCCAAGGACACCGCCGGCTACGAGCGCCGCGCCAACAACCTCGAAGAGCTGGCGGCGTGGTTCGAGAACGGCCCGCGTGGCGCCAGCGCCGCCGACATGGCCGCGCAGCTGGCGCTGATCTCGCGCAACGACAAGGACGACGGCGGCAACCAGGTGCGGATGATGACCCTGCATGCGTCCAAGGGCCTGGAGTTCCCCTATGTGTTCATCGTCGGCTGCGAGGACGGCGTGCTGCCGCACCAGGTCAGCCTCGATGAAGGCACGTTGCAGGAAGAACGGCGGCTGCTTTATGTCGGCATCACCCGCGCCAAGATTCAACTGTGGATGAGCTACAGCCGCCTCACCCGCAAGTTCGGCGAACACGTGCGCCTGAAGCCCAGCCGCTTCTTCGACGAACTGCCGGCGGCGGAGATCCAGCGCGACGGCGCCGACCCGGTGGCCGATGCGGCGCACAAGCAGGAACGCGCGAAGGCGGGCTTGGCGGCGATACAGGCGCTGTTCGACTGAGGCGGAGACGGTGGGGCCTGCGGATGGTGGTGGGGCACGACCCTTGGTCGTGTCGCATTGGCCGCAACCCGCCCGAATGTGCCGACCAACGGTCGGCACCCACCAGCCCCGCCGTTCCCTTGCTGGTGCGATGCTGCACGAAGATGAACGATGACGGGGCGCATGATGCTGATCGAAACCGAACGCCTGCGGCTGCGCCTGCTGCGCGATGACGACGGCGACGCCGCGGCGATGCTGGAGCTGCTCAACGAGCCGGGCTTCCACCGCCATATCGGCGACCGCGGCATCCGCACGCTGGAACAGGCGCGCGAGTGCGTCCGCAATGGCCCGATGGTGAGCTACGAGCGGCACGGCTACGGCATGTATGCCATCGAGCGGCGTGGCGATGGCGCATGGCTGGGCAATGCCGGGCTGGTGCATCGCGCCGCGTTGCCGCACCCGGATATCGGCTATGCACTGCTGGAGCGCCATGCGGGGCAGGGCTATGCGCTGGAAGCGGCGCGCGGGGTGTTGGCCCATGCGCGCGGAACGCTCGGATTGGGCCGCCTGTGCGCGATCGTCGCACCGGGCAACGCACGTTCGATCGCGCTGCTGCACAAGCTGGATTTCCGTGCCAACGGTAGTGTCCGCCTGCCCGGCAAGGATGAAACGCTGCTGCTCTACCTCAACAAACCCGCAAGCCGGTAGGTCGGGGCTACGTCCCCGACGCGCGGGGTGACGGGATGCAAGCGTCGGGGGTGTAACCCCGACCTACCTTAGCTGTGCAGGGGTGATGTAGGAGTCAACTGTCATTTCATGCAGAGCTTCCTTTTGGGTACCAAGGCAGGTTGTCGCGCTGCATGGCGTTGAGCATGGTGAGGTACTTGCGCATGCAGGCGGTGACGGCGAGTTTTTTGGGTTTGCCAGCCTCCACCAGCCGTCGGTAGGTTTCGGCCACAGGTGTGGGACACGGGATGG
>NZ_LDJP01000069.1 GCF_001431505.1 Stenotrophomonas daejeonensis | reverse complement strand
CGCGGAGCGGGGGTTGGGGTGAGGGGCAATGGAGTACGAATGATCAACCATCACGGACTACGTTCGCCCCTCACCCGCCCTTCGGGCACCTTCTCCCGGAGGGAGAAGGGAGCATCCACAGCTCACTGCACCACCGCCGGGCACAACGCCGGCGGGGCATCAGCAACATGCGTTCCCCACCCCTGTGTATCCGGCGTGGCGTCCAGCGCGTAGGCCAGCGTGCCGCCCTGCTGCAAACGGCCCACGTCCACCCACGTCGCCGCCTGCGGCTTGCCGTCGAGGCTGGCCGAGCGGATGTAGCGCACGCCGTCGTTGGCGCCCGGCGCGCGCACGCTCAGGGTGCGGCCGTTCTCCAGCGCGATGTCGATGCGGTCGAAGCGCGGCGGGTGCAGCAGCATCTGCCCGCTGCCGGGCATCAGCGGCGAGAAGCCCATCGCGCCGAACAGGTACCACGCCGACATGGTGCCGAGGTCGTCGTTGCCGGTGACGCCGTTGGGCGCGTTGGTGAACAGCGTCTGCGCCGCGCGCAACACGGTGGCGGTCTTCCACGGCTGGCCAATCAGGCTGTACAGCCCCGGCACGTGCATGGTCGGCTCGTTGTTCGGGTTGAAGCGGTACTGGCCGTAGTAGCTGTACGGCCCGGCCACCCACGCCTTGCGCGCGGCGCCTTCCGGGTCGGCGAGCAGTTCGTCGTAGGCGAAGAACGCGTCCAGCCGCCTGCCCATCGCCTCGCGCCCGCCCATCGCCTGCGCCAGCGACGGCAGGTCCTGCGGCACCAGCCACTGGTATTGCCAGCTGGTGCCTTCGTGGAAGCCGTAGTGCGAGCGCGGGTCGTAGCTGCCGGTGGGCGGGGTGAACCATTCGCCGCCCTGCATGCGCGGCCGCGGGAAACCGGCGAAGCCGGTATCGGCCTCGGCGAGGTCGGCATCCCACACCTTGCGCCAGTTGCCGGCGCGCGCACGCAGCGTCGCGGCGGCATCGGCATGGCCGAGCGCGGCGGCCATCGGCGCCAGCGCGCAGTCGGCCAGCGCGTATTCCAGCGTCGCCGAGCCACCCTGGTGCGGATCCACGTCCATGCCCTTGGCCGGGAAGGTGCGGTCGTAGAACACGAAGCCGTCCTTCAGGTAGTTGGCGTTGCCGGCGCGGCCCTCGTGGCGCGATTCCAGCGGCGGCACGCCTTCGGCGTTCTTCCACAGCGCCTGCCACGCTTCCTGCTCCATGCCCTGCAGTGCGCCGTAGCGCCACAGGTCGGCGAGGAACGGGGTGACCGGGTCGCCGGTCATCACGTTGCTGTCGAAGTCGGCATAGCCCCAGCGCGGCAGCCAGCCGCCCTGCGCGTCGATCGCCAGCAGGCTGCGACCGATGTCGCGGGCGCGCTGCGGGCGCAGCAGCGCCAGCAGCTGGTTCTGGCTGCGGTAGGTGTCCCACAGCGAGAAATACTCGTGGTAGGTCCAGCCGTCGGCCACGTGGATGGCGTTGTCGTAGCCGCGGTAGCGGCCGTCGGCGTCGCTGCCGGTCATCGGTTGCAGCAGGGCGTGGTACAGCGCGGTGTAGAACACGCTGCGCTCGTCCTTGCTGCCGCCATGCACCTTGACGCTGGACAACTCGCGCGCCCAGTCGGCCTGCGCGCGCTTGCGCATGGCGTCGAAGCCGAGCAGGCGGCCGTTGCCGTCGCTGCCCTCGCGGCGCAGGTTCTCGCGCGCGCCTTCGATGTCCACGTGCGAGATCGCGCTGATCGCGGTGACGCTGCGCCCGTCCTCCAGGTCGAAGCTGAGCCACGCGCCGTTGTACGGGTCGTGCTCGCTTTCCATGCTGAAGCGCGCGCCGGGCGTGCCGCCGGCCTGGCCCCAGACGCCGAACGCCTTGAACGGGCGGTCGAACTCGATGCGGAACCAGGTGGTGTACTGGTGGCCGCCGCAGAAGCTGAGCGTGGTCAGTTGCCCTTCCACCGCGCGGTCGCCGACCACGCGCACCTGGCTGCCGGTGACGCGGTGGCGGTTGTTGGCCTGGCTGACGTTGACCAGCACGTGGCCGCTGCCGGCATCGGCGGCGAAGGTGTAGCGCTCGGCGGCGGCGCGGGTGAGCGCGGTGGCCTCGGCGTCGATGCCGCCGTAGTCGGTCAGGCGCACCCTGTAGTAGCCGGCCTGGCCGACCTCGCCATCGTGGGTATAGCGCGCGCCGTAGCGCTTCTGGTCGAAGCTCTTCGCATCGCCGGTATCGAAATCGCCGCCGGGGGCGATGCTGCCGGTCACCGGCAATACCGACACCTGCCCGCCCTGTTCCCAGCAGCCCGCGCCGGAGACGAAGGAGTGGCCGAAGCCGAGGATCTTCTCCTCGTCATAGCGCCAGCCGGCGTAATGCAGGCCAATCGGGCTGACCTGGATCAATCCGAACGGCGCCGACGCACCGGGGAAGGTATTGCCGTCGTCCTGGGTGCCGATGAAGGTGTTGACCTCGCGCTCGGGCGTGGCCGGGGCGGCCTGCGACAGCGGGGCAAGCGACACCGCCAGCAGGCAGGCGGCCGCGGCCAGCGGGCGGCGGAAACGGGAAGCGGTGGCGGACGGCATTCGGCTCACGGGCTGGATTCTCTGGGGCGATGTCGGTGCGGCGATAGGGTGGCCCGGCAATGCCGGGCCGTTGATGGCCGGCCCGCCCTTGCGGGACGGGGAGAGTGCCGGGCACCAGTGAATTTAGATCGATCCAAGTAAAGCATGGCCATTTCGGCCGATGCATTCTGCAACGCAACATCCACGGCCCGGCGCGCCTCTGCCCGCGCCTGATCGCGGCGCTGCCCTTCCGGCAGGATCGGCCGGCCCTTCCCCTTCATCCGGCCTCTCCGGGACCAGCGCCATATTGCGCAGCAACATGCGTCGGCCCCGGCACTGTGTTAAAAATTTCGCACCAATCGTTTAGATCGATCCAAATCAATTCGACGGCGATTGCAGGACAACCACGGGTCGGACCGCCCCTTCGGGGGCAGGCGAAGTACCCGCCTCGTCCGGCTTCAAATTTAGATCGATTCAATACCTTCGTGCAGTTACCGACTTCAATCCAGGAGAGGGAGAGCGGAATGAAACAGATGTCACGCACGCACGGCCGCCATGCGTTGTCCGCGGCCATCACGGCCGCACTGGTCGCCACGGCAATGCTGCCGGCCGGCGCCTTCGCACAGCAGGCCGGCACCCAGAACGCCGACGCCACCACGCTCGACGCGGTCACCGTCACCGGCTATCGCTACGCCATCGAGAAGAGCCTGGACCAGAAGCGCGACGCCAATGCGATCGTCGAGGTGATCAATGCCGAGGACGTCGGCAAGTTCCCCGACAAGAACGTGGCCGACGCGCTGCAGCGCGTGCCGGGCGTGATCGTCACCCGCAGTGGTGGCGAAGGCAAGAACGTCAGCGTGCGCGGCCTGTCCTCGGAGCTGACCCTGACCGAGTTGAACGGCAACTACATCGCCACCGCCGAATCCAACGGCGACCCGACCCGTTCGTTCAACTACACGCTGCTGCCGTCGAACATGCTGGGCAGCGCCGAACTGTTCAAGTCGCCGGAAGCGCGCATCGACGAGGGCGGCATCGGCGGCACGGTGATCCTGCACACCCGCCGTCCGCTGGACATGGAATCCAATACCGGCTTCGTCTCCGTCGAGGGCACCCGGGCCGACACCACCAAAAAGACCGACGGGCAGCTCTCCGCCTCGTACGCCTGGCATGACAAGGACGACCGCTTCGGCGTGTTCGTCGGCTATACCGACCAGAAGCGCACCACCCGCACGATGGGCGCCAGCACCGAGAGCTGGCAGTGGTATGGCCGCGATGAAGGCGGCACCGCGGTCGACGTCAACGGCAACCCTTCGGACTTCAACTCGAACTGGTGGGGCGGCACCGGCTTCTACGACCAGAACGGCAAGTACTACACCGGCTTCATGATGCCGACGTCGGTGAACCTCGACGTCAAGGAAGAGGAACGCGAGCGCAAGGGCGGCCAGTTGACCTTCCAGTTCAAGCCGCTGGACAACCTGACCCTGACCGCCAACTACTTCCGCTTCGAGCTGTCGCAGGACTCCCAGACCCACACCATCAAGGTGCCGGAATGGAACATCGCCCGCTATTGGGGCGACGGCAACTGGGCCGGCGGGCGCCTGCTCGACGGGATGACGATGGATCCCAGCGGCACCATCGTCACCGGCGCCGACTACAGCCTGCACCCGGGCAAGGCCTATTACTGCAGCGAGGACGAGGCCGCCGACGCCGGCATGGCGCCGGGCGGTTGGGGCTCGGATGACTGCACCATCCCGACCCCGCAGATCACCGGCAGCTACAACCTCGAGAAGGCACTGTCGCAGACCGTCGACTTTTCGGCCGAATGGCGCGGCGAGTCGGTCGACGTCGCCTTCAAGGGCGGGCGCACCTGGGCCAAGGGCGGTCCTTCGCTGCAGTTCTCGCTGCCGCTCAAGCCGCGCCGCCAGAATGCGGACGGCAGCTGGAGCCTGGGCAACCTGGCCAGTTCCTGGGACCTGACCGGCACCCCGTCGATGGTGTTCTCGCCGGAGCTGATGCAGAACCTGAAGGACGGCATCCTGCAGGTCGACCTCGGCTCCACCGGTTCGTCCTGGACCCGCAACACCAACGAGCAGAAGTACGCCCAGATCGACACCACCTGGCACACCGAGGCCGGCTTCTTCGAGTCGTTCCAGTTCGGCGTCAAGTACCGCGATGGCGGCATCCACCGCAGCACCGGCAACAGCTACTGGGCCTGCCCGGGCACCGACCCGAGCGACTACGAAAACCGCTATTGGAACGGCGGCTGCAACGACCTGGCCCTGCAGTTCTCGCCCGACTTCCTGTACGGCATGGGCAACCTGGCCGGCGGCATCAATGCCAGCGCGTTCCCGGCCATCGACTACCCGGCCTACATCGCCTACCTGAACAAGACCTACGGGCCGATGCAGACCCGCAACGAGGACAACTTCGTCTACAACGTCGACGAAAAGATCTACTCCACCTACCTGCAGGCCAACTTCCGCACCGAGCGCCTGCGCGGCAACGTCGGCGTGCGCGTGGTCAGCACCCGCCAGCACGCCGACTCCACCGACAAGGTCACCCTCTACAACGACTACTTCTACGACGACGCCAACGGCGATCCGCTGGCGTGCCAGGCGGGCGATGCGGTACCGGGCGGCGCGCCCGACCGTACCTACTGCGGCACCGAGGGCTACTGGCGGCTTTCGGACAGCGTGGCCCGGCCGGAGACCTTCGCGGTCAGCAGCCTGGAGCGCACCTACACCGACGTGCTGCCGAGCTTCAACCTGGCCTATGACCTGAGCGAGAACCTGCTGCTGCGCGCGGCGGCCTCCAAGGTGATCTCGCGCCCGAGCTACGGCAACATCGCCGCCCCGGGCAGCCTGGAATACTTCAGCCCCGAATACGTCAACGATCGCCGCCTGACCGGCGGCGCCGGCGAACAGGGCTGGTACGGCTCGGGCAGCAACAAGAACCTGGAGGCCTACAAGGCCACCCAGTACGACATCGGCCTGGAGTGGTACTTCCGCCCCGGCTCGGTGGTGGGCCTGGACCTGTTCCGCAAGGACGTCAGCAACTTCTCGGTGCCGGTGGTGCAGGACGTGACGCAGGACATCGGTGGCGAAACCGTGGTCGTGCAGAACTACTCGACCACCGCCGGCGGTCGCGACGCGGTTTCGCAGGGCGCGGAGTTCTATGCCCAGCACACGCTGGATTTCGGCCTGGGCTTCCAGGCGAACTACACCTGGAACGACACCAACGAAGCGGCCATCACCCTCGAGGACGGCACCGAGATCGGCAAGTCGCCGCTGGTCGGCAGCGCCAGGAACCAGGCCAACTTCACCGTGTTCTACGAAGTGGAGAAGCTGCTGCTGCGTGCCTCGTGGAACCGTCGTGGCGAAGTGGTGCAGGGCCTGGTCAGCGGCCTGAACCTCTACCAGGAGCCCTACCAGCAGATCGACCTGAACGCCGCCTACAACGTCACCCCGGCGCTCAGCCTGAGCGCCTCGGTGTTGAACCTGACCAAGGAAGAGACGCGTACCCACCTGGGCAACGACACCAAAAACCGCTTCTACTCCAACGGTTATGCCGGTCGTGTCGTCTACCTCGGCTTGAACTACAAGTTCTGACCCCTGCCCTTCGGGGCAGCCCACGTCGACAGCCGCGCTGGTACAGGCGGCTGTCGTCGTTTGTGCACCAGCCCACTCATGGCTCGTGGGAGCGGGTTATCCCCCGACACGGGGGCAAGCATCGCCGGGGGCGTGGCACCGGCCTACTCGTAGATGCGGGGCTTGCCCCGCATGGGCTTCACCGGGAGCGCATCATGCGGGGCAAGCCCCGCATCCACGGCATTCCGGCAAGCCTCAGGTCAGCGGCGTCATCACGCCCTTGCGGTAAGCCGGGCGCGCCTGCAGGCGCGCATACCAGCCGGCCAGGTGCGGCAGGTCCGGGCGCTGGATCGGCATCTCGAACCACGCATAGGCGAAGGCGCCCAGCGGGATGTCGCCCATCGCGAACGACTCGCCGGAAAGCCACGGTTGCCGCTCCAGCTCGGCATCGGCCAGCGCCAGCAACTCGCCGCAGCGCACCAGTGCCGCGTCGATGCGCGCGGCGTCGCGGTCGGCCGGTGCGGTGCGCACCACGCCCCAGAACAGGTCGCGGAAGGCGACGGCGAAGCTCGATATGGTCCAGTCCATCCACTTCTCGCTCTGCGCGCGCAATGCCGGGTCTTCCGGGTACAGCGTGCCCAGCGCGTAGCGCGCCGACAGGTAGCGGACGATGGCGTTGGATTCCCATACCGGCAGGCCGTGGTCCTCGATCACCGGCACCAGCCCGTTGGGGTTCATCGCCCGGTAGTCGGCGCTCTGCGTGCCGCCGAACGCACCGCCCACCTCGATCGACTCATAAGGCAGGCCGATTTCCTCGGCGCACCACAGCACCTTGCGCACGTTGCTCGAATTGCGGCGTCCCCAGATCTTCAGCATCCCGGTTCCCGTTGTGACCGACGCAGGACCCGCACCATACGCCGGGGTGGCCGCCGTCATCGTCATGCCGCGCCCGCCTTGGCGGCCTTGGCGGCTTTCTTCGGCAGCACCCGTACCTGTGTGGACTTGTCGTCCTTCTTCAGCTCGAACAGGCCGATCGCCGCGAGCAGGTCGCTGAGCTTGCGGTAGCCGTAGTTGCGCGAATCGAACGAGGCGCGGTTGCCGATCTGGTTGCCCACCGCACTCAATGCCGCCCAACCCTGCTCGTCGGCGGCCGCGTCCACCGCGCCGCGCAGCAGGTTGAGCAGGCGGGTGTCGCCGCGCAATTCGTTGCCCGGGCGCGGCTGGATCGGCGGTTGTGCCCCGCCCGGCGCGGCAGGCGCATCCGCGGCGGCCTCGCCATGCCCCGGCTGCCCCGCATCCGCCGCTGCCCGGCCGGCATCCCCCTGCCCCAGCGCCTCCAGGTAGGTGAACTGCGAGCAGGCGTTGACGAAGGGATCGGGCGTCTTCTTCTCGCCGAAGCCATAAACCTTCACCCCGTCGGTCAGCAGCCGCATCACCAGCGGGGTGAAATCGGCGTCGCTGGAGACGATGGCGAACCCATCGAGGTTGCGCGCGTAGAGCAGGTCCATCGCGTCGATCACCATCGCCATGTCCGAGGCGTTCTTGCCCTTGGAATAGGCGAACTGCTGGATCGGGCGGATCGCGTATTCGTGCAGCACCGCCTCCCAGCCCTTCAGCCGCGGGCTCTTCCAGTTGCCGTAGGCGCGGCGCACGTTGGCCACGCCGAAGCGCGCCACCTCGGCCAGCACCTCGTCGATCTTCGCCGCCGGCGCATTGTCGGCGTCGATCAGCAGGGCGATACGCTTTTCGGGATCGGACACGGCATTCCCTCCACGGCATTCGGCTCGGAGCCAGTATCGACCATCGGCCCGAGCATGCGCACCCCATGCGATGATGGCGGCCGGTTGTCCACGCCCTCCAACCGGCATCCGCCGGCCCCCACCGGAGTACCGCATGCCCCACGACCGCCCTCCCCGCCTGCTGGTCATCGGCGGCGGCTTCGCCGGCCTCCGGGCCACCCGCGCGCTGGCCAACGCGAAGCTGCGCATCACCCTGGTCGACCGCCGCAACCACCACCTGTTCCAGCCGCTGCTGTACCAGGTGGCCACCGCCGGCCTGTCGGCGCCGGACATCGCCGCACCATTGCGGCACATCCTCGGCCGGCAGCGCAACGTCGAGGTCAGGCTCGGCGAGGTGGATGCCATCGACAAGCACCAACGCCAGGTGCGGCTGCGCGACGGCACCACGCTGGACTACGACCTGCTGCTGGTCGCCAGCGGCGCCACCCATGCCTATTTCGGCAACGACCAATGGGCGCCGCACGCCCCCGGCCTGAAGACGCTGGACGATGCGCTGGCGCTGCGGCGCCGGCTGCTGCTGGCCTTCGAGAAGGCCGAGGCCGAACCCGACCCGGCGAAGAAGGCGGCCTGGCTCAGCTTCGCCATCGTCGGCGGCGGCCCCACCGGCGTCGAGCTGGCCGGCACCCTGGCCGAGATCGCGCGCCACACCCTGCGCAACGAGTTCCGCCACATCGATCCGGCCTCGGCGAAGGTGCGGCTGGTCGAGGCCGGGCCGCGGGTGCTGTCCAGCTTCCCGGAGGTGCTGTCGCTGAAGGCGCGCCGGCAGCTGGAGCGGCTCGGCGTGGAAGTGCATGCCGGCGCGCCGGTGACCGCCATCGACGCCGAGGGCTTCCACCTCGGCGAGCGGTTCGTCCCTGCCCGCACCGTGGTCTGGGCCGCCGGCGTGGCCGCCTCGCCGCTGGCGCGCACGCTGGACACGCCACTGGACCGCGCCGGCCGCGTGCAGGTGCAGCCGGACCTGACGCTGCCCGGCCACCCCGAGGTCTTCGTCGCCGGCGACCTGGCCGCGCTGGCGCAGGCCGACGGCCGCCCGGTGCCGGGCGTGGCGCCGGCCGCCAAGCAGATGGGCAGGTACGTGGCCGCGGTGATCCGCGCGCGGCTGCAACAGCACCCGGCGCCGCCACCGTTCCGCTATCGCGACCAGGGCAACCTGGCGACCATCGGGCGCATGGCCGCCATCGTGCACATGGGTCGGCTGAAGCTCTCCGGCCTGCTGGCCTGGTGGTTCTGGCTGGCCGCGCACGTGTTCTTCCTGATCGGCTTCCGCAACCGGCTGGTGGTGCTGCTCAACTGGGCGGTCGCCTACTGGAGCTACCAGCGCGGCGCGCGGATCATCTTCGGCGATGCCGATGGCGAACCGCACGATGGCGATCCGCCGCCGCGGGAGTGAACGACGTCAGCCGTTGCCGGAGGCGAAGCGCTCGAACACCTGCTGGCCGGTCAGCACTTCGGTGTCGTTGCTCAGTTCGTAGAACGCCGGCTTCTCGTCGATGAATATCTGGCTTTCGAGCCGGAATTCCTGCTGCTGGAACAACCCGGCCGGCAGCATGTACTCGCCGGTCGGCAACAGCCGATAGAACAGGTGGGTACCGCAAGCCGGGCAGAAGCCGCGCTCGGCCCAGTCCGAGGAACGATAGGCGCTGGGCTGCGCGCCCTCGAAGCGCACATCGCTGCCGCAGTGCACCGCGAACATCGGCCCGCCCGACCAGCGCCGGCACGTCGCGCAATGGCAGAGGCCGACGCCGGCATGGTCGGAGGCCGTGACTTCAATGGCGCCGCACAGGCAGGTTCCCTTCATGGCATTCCCCTTATGGCTGGGCATCGTGCCCGGAAACGGAAAAGGCCCGGTACGACCGGGCCTTTCCAGCAGACGTGCAACGCCGGCACCGCGACTCAGGCGGTGAACAGCGCCTTCATCTTCTTCAGCGCATTGGCCTCGATCTGGCGGATGCGCTCGGCGGACACGCCGTACTCGTCGGCCAGCTCCTGCAGGGTGACCTTGCTGTCGGCGTCCAGCCAGCGGCGGGCGATGATGTCGCGCGAACGCTGGTCGAGGTTGGCCAGGCCCTCGCGCAGCAGCTGCAGCTGGTTGTCCTCGCTGTCGGCACGCTCGTAGGCCTGCGACGGGTCTTCGTCGTGCGCGACCAGGTAGGCGGCCGGCGCCGGCGGCGCATGGTCGTCGCTCTCGTCGCTGGGCGCGTCGAAGCCGACGTCGCGGCCGGACAGGCGCGACTCCATCTCCATCACTTCACGCTCGGAGACGTTCAGGTCCTTCGCCACCGCGCTGACCTCGGCCGCGTTCATCCAGCCCAGCCGGGTCTTGGACTTGCGCAGGTTGAAGAACAGCTTGCGCTGCGCCTTGGTGGTGGCGACCTTGACGATGCGCCAGTTCTTGAGGATGAACTCGTGCATCTCGGCGCGGATCCAGTGCACCGCGAAGGACACCAGGCGCACGCCCATATCCGGGTCGAAGCGCTTGACCGCCTTCATCAGGCCGATGTTGCCTTCCTGGATCAGATCGCCCAGTTGCAGGCCGTAGCCGTTGTAGCCGCGGGCGACGTGCACCACGAAGCGCAGGTGCGAATGCACCAGCTCGCGCGCGGCGTCCAGGTCCTGCTCGTCGCGGAAGCGGCGCGCCAGGTCCTGCTCGTCGTCCACCGACAGCACCGGGATCCGGTGCACGGCGCCGATGTAGGCATCCAGCGAGCCGAGCGCGCTGGGAACCGGAAGATTGTTTGCCACAAGGGCAGTAGAAGTATTCGGGTTCATGGGGCTCATCTTAGCAGTCCAAGCTATTGGACTGGCCGGTACAGAAAAAGTTCCAGTGTTCCGCTTTTGTCGCCAATTCCGTCAAATGACCGGATTTTCAACACCACCAGCATCCTCGGTTTCCCGACTTCACTACCGTATCAGAGGCGATGTTGCGGCGGCATGACCGGGATTCAAGCCGGTTCACGCTCCGGCGAGCCGGGCCTCCAGCTCCGCCCGCGGCGGCAGCCGCCAGTCGACCGGGGGCTGGCCGTGGCGCTGCAGGTAGTCGTTGGCCTGCGAGAAATGCCGGCAGCCGAAGAAACCGCGGTGCGCCGACAGCGGCGAGGGGTGCGGGGCCTTCAGCACGCGGTGGCGGCGGGTGTCGATGACCTTGCCCTTCTGCTGGGCGTAGCTGCCCCACAGCAGGAACACCAACCCTTCGCGCTCGCGGTTGAGCACGTCGACCACATGGTCGGTAAAGCCCTCCCAGCCCTTGCCCTGGTGCGCGCCGGCGCGGCCTTCCTCCACCGTCAGCACCGCGTTGAGCAGCAGCACGCCCTGCCACGCCCACGGCAGCAGGCAGCCGTGGTCCGGGCGCCGGAACGGCGGCACCACGCCGGTGTCGTCCTCCAGCTCCTTGTAGATGTTCAGCAGCGACGGCGGCACCGGCACGCCCGGCATCACCGAGAAGCACAGGCCATGCGCCTGGCCGTAGCCGTGGTAGGGGTCCTGCCCCAGCACCACCACCTTGACCTGCTCGAACGGGGTGGCGTCGAACGCGGCGAAGATCTGCGGCCCCGGCGGGAACACCCGCGCGCCGGCGGCCTTGCGCTGGCGCAGGAAGGCGGCCAGTTCGCGCATTTCCGGGCGCAGCAGCCAGTCGCCGACGTGGGCCTTCCAGCTCGGTTCGAGCTGGATGTTGGGCGCCGCCCCGCTCACAGCACCACCGCCGGCTGCGACAGGCGCGCCAGCCGCAGCTGGAACAGCACCTTGGTCACCAGCAGGCGTTCCTCGATGGGCTTCTGCACCAGGTCGTTGGCGCCGGCCTGCAGCAGCGCGGACTGGTTGTGCGGGTTGCTGTCGCCGGTCATCACCAGCACCGGCAGGCGGCGCTTGCCGTAGCCGAAGTCGATGCGCACGCGCTCGACCACGTCGCGGCCGTTCAGTTCGCCCTTGAGGGTGACGTCGGTCAATACCAGGTCGATGCGGCGCACGGTGCGGCCCAGCGACTCGGCGGTGAGCAGCGAGAACGCGTCCTCGGCGGTGAGCACGTGCACCACGTGCAGGTCGTGGCGTTCGAGCATGCGCTTGGTGGCCTCGGCCACCACGCGGCTGTCCTCGACGTAGAGCACGGTGGCGCCGGGCATCGGTTCGGGCTGCACGTAGCCGCGGATGAACGCGGCCAGCGCCTCGTGGCCCAGCGCCTTGTCGAAGTAGTCGGTGACGTATTCGTTGAAGCGGCGCTGCTCCAGGTGCTGCTGGGCGTCGGCGGAGACCACGATCACCGGCACGTAGGCCTGCCCGGCGGCGTCGCGCACGCTGCGCGCCAGCGCCAGGCCGTCGCCGTCGGGCAGCGCCAGCGAGGTGGTGACCAGGTGCACCGGCCCGGCGGCGAGCGCTTCGCGCGCCTCCTCGATGCTGGCGCAGCCGACGACCTCCACGTCCGGCAACTCGCGTTGCAGCACGTCGGAAATCAGCTTGCGCACCAGCTTGGAGCCGTCGACCACCATCACCCGGGGGGCGTCGCTGATCAGGTGCTTGAGTTCGTGCGTGGGCATGCGCGCCTCAGGTTTCGGTCGGGCGAGTCTGCCTGAGGAAGTGCCCGGTCACCAGCCACGCCCCCAGCCAACCCAGCAACACTGTGCCCAGCAGCACGAAACCCGAATGCAGGGCGTCCAGCCCATGCAGCACGAACGGGCTGCCGTAGCTCCGCGACAGCGCCGCCAGCGGCGCGCGCAGCGCCAGCCCGCAGGCGCCGACCAGCGCCAGCGCCAGCACGCCCGCACCCAGCCCGTACCACGCGCCGAGGTAGACGAACGGGCGGCGGATGAAGCCGTCGCTGGCGCCCAGCAGCTGCAGCACGCCGATTTCCTCGCGCCGCGCCTGGATGTCCAAGCGCACGGTATTGCCGACCACCAGCACCGCGCCCAGCCCCAGCAGCAGCGACAGCACCTGCACCAGCCGCGCGCCGAAGCCGAGCCAGGCGTCCAGCCGCTGCCGCCACAGGGCGTCGTGCTGCACCAGGTCGGCCTGCGGCAGGGCTTCCAGCGCCTTGGCGAGTGCGGCGTCGTCATCGCCGGCCGGGGTGACGATCAGCAGGCTCGGTAGCGGATTCTCGCCGAGCGCGTCGATGGCTTCGCCCAGCCCCGCGCTCTGGCGCAGTTCGGCCAGGCCCTCTTCCGGCGTGCGCAGCACCACGCCGGCGACGTCGTCGCGGGCGCGCAGGCTGGCGGCCAGGTCCTGCGCGGTGGCGCCGTCGATCGCCGGTTTCAGGAACAGGCTGATGTCGCGCGACTGCTGCACGCTGCCGGTGAATACCTTGAGGTTGTCCAGCGCGATCGACAGCCCCAGCGGCAGCGCCAGCGCCAGCGCCATCACCGCCACGGTCAGCGCCGTCGCCCACGGCTTGCGCAGCGCGCGGCCGAGGCTGAACACCACGCTGTGCAGGTGGTGGGCGAACCACGCGCCCAGCCACGACGGTGCGGCGGCTTCGCCATTCCGGGGCATTGCTTCCTTCCTGCTCATTCGGCCAGGTCCTGCGGCGAGATGTCGTCGACCAACCGCCCGTGGTCGAGGATCAGCACTCGCTTGCGCATGCGCTTGAGCAGCGGCAGGTCGTGGCTGACCACCAGCACGCTGGTGCCGCGGCCGGGCAACTCGGCGAACAGGGCCATGATCTCCGCGGCCAGCGTGGGGTCGAGGTTGCCGGTGGGCTCGTCGGCGACCAGCAGCTTCGGCTCGGCGACGATGGCGCGGGCGATGCCGACGCGCTGCTGCTCGCCGGCCGACAGCTGCGTGGGCAGCGCCTTCTCGCGGTGGCCCAGGCCCATGCGTTCGAGCACCGAGCGCACACGCTTGCCGACGTCGCCGCGGCGGTCACCGCGCAGGATCAGCGGCAGCGCCACGTTCTCGCCGATGCTGCGGTCGGTCAGCAGGCGGTGGTCCTGGTGGACCGCGCCGACCTCGCGCCGATGCAGCGCCACCTTGCCGCCGCGCACCTTGAGCAGGTTGCGCTGGCCGAACAGCACCGCGCCGCGGGTCGGGCGCTCGCTCAGGTGGATCAGCTTCAGCAGCGTGCTCTTGCCGGCGCCGGAATGCCCGGTGACGAACAGCATCTCGCCCGCGCCCACCTCGAAGCTGACGTCCACCAGCGCCTGGTGGCCGCCCGCATAGTGCTTGCTGACATTGTCGAAACGCAGAACGCTCATGCGCCGATTATGCCGGAGGCGAAGGCGGCGGTGCGGCGCATCGGCGCACGATCGGCTTCACGCGCCGGTGGCACCCGACCGTTGGCCGGGCGGCGGCGCAACATGCCGGGGATTGGTTGCGCGCGGATGGATGCGTGCCGACCAACGGTCGGCACCCACCGGGAGCCGCATCAAGAATCGACGCGGTAGTGCCGGCCGCTGGCCGACATCTGCGAGAAGGTCGGGTGATGCGAGGTTGCCGGCCAGCGGCCGGCACTGCCGCGATCAATCGCCCGCGAGCATGCGGCGGATCTTGCGGCCCAGGCGGGTCAGGAACGAATCGCTGTCGTTGCCGGACGCACGCATCGGCTTGGCCTGCACCTGCACCGGGCTGCCGTTGGCGACCACCTGCACGGCGGCCTCGGCACCCTCGACCGGGCGGCCGTGGCGACGACGACGACGCTTGCGCGGTGCGCGCTCGCCTTCGGCCTGCGGTTGTTGAGCGGGCTTGGCCTGCTGCACCGGCTGCGCTGCGGCGGCATTGGCCTGCGCGCCCTCGCCTTCCACGCGCGGCTTGCGCGGGCCACGGCCGCGGCCTTCGCCACCACTGCGCGCCCCGCCATCGCGGCGACGCTCGCCATGCCCGCCGCCGGAACGCCCGCCGCGACCACTGCCACCGCCACGGCGCGCCTCGTCGGCGGCCTTCTGCTCGCGCGCCTCGCGGAAGATCGCGCCGACGCTCTCGTTTTCCTCGCCCTCCGGCAGCGGCGCACGCTCCGGCCGTGGCAGCGCGACCAGCAGCTCGCTGGTGACCTGCTCGACCGGGATCTTCTGCTCGATGTAGGCCTCGATGTCCGGCAGGCCCATCGCATAGCGCTCGCAGGCGAAGCTGATCGCGTCGCCTTCCTCGCCCAGCCGCGCGGTGCGGCCGATGCGGTGCACGTAGTCCTCGGCGTCGAACGGCAGGTCGTAGTTGTAGACGTACTTGATGCCGTCGATGTGCAGGCCGCGCGCGGCCACGTCGGTGGCGACCAGGATTTCCAGCTGGCCCTTCTGGAAGCGGTTGAGCAGGCTCTCGCGCTTCTTCTGCGGCACGTCGCCGGAGAGCACGCCGACCCGGTAGCCGGCGCGCTCCAGCGCCCGCGCCACGCGCTCGACGAACACCTTGGTGTTGACGAAGATCATCGTGCGCGCGCCTTCGCTGCGCGACAGCAGGCCCAGCAGCAGCGGCAGCTTCTCTTCGTCGGCGGGGAAGTAGATGCGCTGGCGCACGCGGTCGGCGGTGATGTTGTCGGTTTCCACCACCAGCTTCTGCGGCTCGTTCATGTGCTCGTAGGCCAGCTCCAGCACGCGGTGGCTGAGGGTGGCGCTGAACAACAACGTCTGCCGGGTGGTGCGCTCGGGCATGCGCCGCAGCAGGAAGCGGATGTCCTTGATGAAGCCCAGGTCGAACATGCGGTCGGCCTCGTCCAGCACGCAGACCTCGCAGGCGTGCAGGCTGACGACCTTGTGCTGCTTGACGTAGTCGATCAGGCGGCCGGGGGTGGCGATGATCACGTCCACGCCCTGCTGCAGCAGTTCGCGCTGCTTGTCGTAGTCCACGCCGCCATAGACCAGCGCGAAGCGCAGGCCCAGGTCGGAGGCGAACTTCACCGCGTCCTTGTGGATCTGGATGGCCAGCTCGCGGGTCGGCGCCAGGATCAGCGCGCGCGGGTCTTCCGGCTTGCGGTCGGCCAGCGCCGGGCGGCTCATCAGGCGGTTGATCACCGCCACCAGGAACGCCAGCGTCTTGCCGGTGCCGGTCTGCGCCTGGCCGGCGACGTCGCCGCCGGGCAAGGCCACCGGCAGGGTCAACGCCTGGATCGGGGTACAGCGGGTGAATCCGGCTCCTTCCAGCCCGGCCAGCAGCGCCGGTTGCAGTTCGAAGGAGGAAAAAGTCACATCAGTCAGCGGTTTGTCGCTCATCGTCCAGTCTTGGTAGTGCCGGCTGGCCGGGAGCGGCCAGGCGGCTTGCATCGATACGGGCACCGTCGCACACTGCGGCCCCTGCGCCGGGTCGCGCGACGCCAAGGCAATGGCCTTCTGTCCGCGCAATGCCCCAGTTTAGCGCAATGCAGCGGCCAACCCGGCATGGGCCGTCGCATTGCCCCAGGAGACTCATCAAGTGAGTGACAAGGTTCTACACGTCGGCGATGCCGATTTCGACGCCGCCGTGCTGCAGTCCGACACCCCGGTGCTGGTGGACTTCTGGGCCGAATGGTGCGGCCCGTGCAAGATGATTTCCCCGGTGCTCGACGAGCTGGCCGACGCCTACGACGGCAAATTGAAGATCGCCAAGCTCAACGTCGACGAAAACCGCGCCACCGCGGTCAAGTACCACGTGCGCTCGATCCCGATGCTGCTGCTGTTCAAGGATGGCCAGATCCAGGCCACCCAGATCGGCGCCGTCGGCAAGGGCCAGCTGAGCCAGATGGTCGACAAGGCGCTGGCCTGACCTTCCCCGCCGGCGGCCACGGCCGCCGGCCCCGGGCCAGCCATACCGTGGCCCAACAGGCGTTTCCCGGCACCTTGCGCCGTTGCGCGCGGCGGTGTTAGTGTCGCTCGTCCGGCAGCATTCGCCTGCCGCACCCTCCGGCCGGGTTCTCGTCCGGCCCATTCCCACCAGTTCGCCGCCCGCACAGGGCGCTCGCACGTATCAGCGAGAGGAATCAACACTTGTCCGAGAACACTCCTTCCGAAACCGGGAGCACCGACGCGCCCGTCGAAAAGCGCGTGCGCAAGCCGCGCGCCGCCAAGGCCGCCGTCGAAACCAGCGACACCGCTCCCGCCGCGGCGCCGGCCCAGTCCGCGCTGCCGCTGCCGGCCACGCCGCCGGCCCCCGCCGCACCCCGTGAAGACGCGCCCGCCGCTCCGGCTGCCGCCCCGAACACCGATGCCGGCGAACGTTCGCCCGCGCCTGCCGCCGCCCAGGGCGGGCAGGACAATGGCGAGCCGCGCAACGACGGCAACAACCACCCGCGCCAAGGCCAGCAGAACCCGCAGGGCCAAGGCCAGGGCAACCGCCGCGACCGCTTCCGCAACCGCCGCGACCGCAACCGCGATCGTTTCCGCGACGACGGCCTGCCCAGCGACAACGGCAACGAGACCTTCGTGCCGCGCCCGCATCCGAACGTACCCGAAGGCTTCCCGGTCTACTCGCTCAGCGACCTGAAGCGGATGCCGGCGCACAAGCTGCTGGAAATCGCCGAGCAGCTGAGCATCCACGAGGGCGTGGCGCGCGCGCGCAAGCAGGACGTGATCTTCGCGCTGCTGAAGGTGCTGACCCGCCACGGCGAGGGCGTGGCCGCCGACGGCGTGCTGGAGATCCTGCCGGACGGCTTCGGCTTCCTGCGCGCGGCCGAGGCCAGCTACCTGGCCGGCCCGGACGACACCTACATCTCGCCCAGCCAGATCCGCCGCTTCAACCTGCGCACCGGCGACCACATCGCCGGCCGCATCCGCTTCCCCAAGGACGGCGAGCGCTACTTCGCACTGAACATCGTGGACACCATCAACGGTGAACCGATCGAAGCGTCGAAGAACAAGGTGCTGTTCGAGAACCTGACCCCGCTGTTCCCGCGCAAGCGCTTCCGCCTGGAGCGCGGCGACGGCTCCACCGAGGACATCACCGGCCGCATCCTCGACCTGATGGCGCCGCAGGGCAAGGGCCAGCGCGCGCTGATCGTCTCCCCGCCCAAGGCGGGCAAGACGATGATGATGCAGCAGATCGCCAGCGCCATCACCTACAACCACCCGGACGTGCACCTGATCGTGCTGCTGGTGGACGAGCGCCCTGAGGAAGTGACCGAGATGCAGCGCACCGTGCGCGGCGAAGTGGTCAGCTCCACCTTCGACGAACCGGCCGCGCGCCACGTGCAGGTCGCCGAAATGGTGATCGAGCGCGCCAAGCGCCTGGTCGAGCACAAGAAGGACGTGGTGATCCTGCTCGACTCGATCACCCGCCTGGCGCGCGCCTACAACAACGTGGTGCCGTCCTCGGGCAAGGTGCTGACCGGCGGCGTCGACGCCAACGCCCTGCACCGCCCGAAGCGCTTCTTCGGCGCGGCGCGCAACGTCGAGGAAGGCGGCTCGCTGACCATCATCGCCACCGCGCTGGTCGAAACCGGCAGCAAGATGGACGAGGTGATCTACGAGGAATTCAAGGGCACCGGCAACAGCGAAGTGCACCTGAACCGCCGCATCACCGAGAAGCGCGTCTACCCGGCCATCGACATCAACCGCTCCGGCACCCGCCGCGAGGACCTGCTGATCGAGCCGGAACTGCTGCAGAAGATCTGGATCCTGCGCAAGCTGCTGCACCCGATGGACGAGATCGCGGCGATGGAGTTCCTGCTCGACAAGATGAAGAGCACCAAGTCCAACGACGAGTTCTTCAATTCGATGAAGCGCTGATTTCCTGCGCCATTCGATACGAGAAAGCCCGGCGATGCCGGGCTTTCTCGTTCCCGTCCTGTAGGAGCGCACCTTGGTGCGCGATGAAGCTTTATTGGGAAGGCCCCATCGCGCACCAAGGTGCGCTCCTACGGAGGTCATCCGCGTCACGCCAGGCGCAGCGCGCGCGGATATGGCGGATTGTCGGGAAACTCGCCGCGCGCGAAGGCAGCCTGCAGGCCGCGCCACCAGTGCGGGTCGAACAGTTCGCCGTGGGTTTCGCGCACCGCTTCCAGCAGCGGTTTCGGCAGGCCCATGAACCACCCGAAGCGTTCGGGGAACACATCGTTCGGCGCTACGTGGAACCACGGTTCTGCGGCCATCGCTTCTTCGGCATCGCGCGGCTGCGGCCAGTCGCGGAAGTTGCAGTCGCCGACCCGGCACAGCTCGTCGTAGTCGTAGAACACGGCACGGCCATGACGCGAGATGCCGAAGTTCTTCAGCAGCATGTCGCCGGGGAAAATGTCGTTGCGTGCCATGTCGGCAATGGCCTGCGCATAGTCCAGCGCCGCCGCACGCGCGGCCCCGGCGGTCTGTTCGCGCAGGTAAAGGTTCAACGGGCGGAAGCGGCGCTGCACGTAGCACAGCGAAATCACCAGATCGTCGCCTTCGACATGCACGCTGCGCGCGCAACTCTCCAGCAATTCCTCACGCAGCTCCGGGGCGAAGCGCGCCAGCGGAAAACGCAGGTGGCGGTAGGGTTGCGCGTCGAGCAGGCGGCCGATGCGGTCAAGGTTGAACACCAGCGCGTAGCGGTCTTCCACGTCCTGCCGGCTCATGGTTTTCGGCCATGCGAAATGATCGCGGATCAGCTTGAACACCAGCGGGTAGCTGGGCAGGGTGAACACCGCCATCACCATGCCCGTCGTGCCCTCGGCCTGCACCAGCCGCTCGTTCGGCTGTTGCTGGAAATGGCGGAAAAAGGTGCGGTAGCGCTCGGTCTTGCCCTGCTTGGCACGGCCGAGCACGGTGTAGATTTCATCAACAGGCTTGCCCGGCAGCAGGCTGCGCAGGAATACCACCGCGTCGGCCACGGTGGGCAGATCGGCCTGGAAATAGCTGCGCGAAACGCCGAACAGATGCGCCACATCGCGGCGGCGGCTCAGCACTGCTTCGGCCCGCAAACCATCGCCATCGTTGACCAGCGCGATCACGCACGGCGAGAAGCGATGCTCGCCGAACACGCGGCCGACCAGATAAGCGCGGCGCTCGCGGTAGAACACGGTTTCCAGCAACTCGATCGCGCGTACCGGATGCGGCCCCCAATGCGCGAGGTCGTCCTGCAGGCGTACCGCGATGGCGGCGGCGCAGCGCAGGCGGTGCCGATATGGCACATCGAAGCGGTAGTCGGCCAGCATGCGCTCGAAGGCATCGGCCGGGCGCGCCTCGGACACGGTATAGACGTGGCGCGCGACCGGGTGGGTGATGGCGTCGGACGGCTCGATCTCGATCGCCATGAACTCGATGGCGTCATCGACGCCACGGGTAGCGAACAGGCGCCGGGTCAGGGTGTTGTAGAAGGTCTTGTGCAGTTCGCCGTCGATCAGCCCTTCGACCAGCGTGGCGAAGGTGGCGCGCACTTGCACCCACAACGCGCGGCTGGGTGCACCGCCGGCAATGGCCTGCAAGCGGGCCATGCACTCGCCGATGCACAGGTCATAGAGTTCGATGCGCTCGACCGCATCGTCGCGCGCCGCCGTCCAGTCGCGTTGCTCGAAGCGTTGCCGCGCGCGGCGGGTGATCGCGGCGAAGCGGGCGTGGTAGTCCAGGAAACCGTCGCGGATGCAGGTGGCGATGGCGTGGGCGAGGTCGGTGGGCATCGGCAATGCGGGGAGTCGGGCCGGGTTTCACCCTACCGCACCGGGGCCAACTCATGCCTCAAATGAAAACCCGCATCGCGGGGGCAATGCGGGTTCCCAATCGAAACTGACTCGCAGCTTTTCCCTTCTCCCCTCGGGAGAAGGTGCCCGAAGGGCGGATGAGGGGCGAGCGGAGTCCATGATGCTTGAACCATCGGGACTCCATTGCCCCTCACCCCCCCCCCTCTCCCGTAGGGAGAGGGGCTTTAAAACTGAAACCTCGCGCTAATCAAATGCGGGTTTCGGCCAAACCACCTTGCAGGCTGCGATCAGAGCGCTGCGAGCGCAGCATTGAGCGTGGCGCTCGGGCGCATTGCCTCGCCGGTCTTGCCGAGGTCCGGGCGGTAGTAGCCGCCGATGTCCACGGCCTTGCCCTGCACCGCCACCAGTTCTTCAACAATCTTCTGCTCATTGTCGGCCAGCGCCTGGGCCAGCGGTGCGAACTTCGCCTTCAGCGCCGCGTCCTCGTCCTGCGCGGCCAGCGCCTGCGCCCAGTACAGGGCGATGTAGAAGTGGCTGCCGCGGTTGTCGATGGTGCCGAGCTTGCGGCCCGGCGAGCGGTCGTTGTCGAGGAAGGTGCCGTTGGCTTCGTCCAGCGCCTTGGCCAGCACCGCGGCGGCGGTGTTGTCGTAGCGCTGCGCGAGGTGTTCCAGCGAGGCGGCCAGTGCGAGAAACTCGCCCAGCGAATCCCAACGCAGGTAGTCCTCTTCGACGAACTGCTGCACATGCTTCGGCGCGCTGCCGCCGGCACCGGTTTCAAACAGGCCGCCGCCGGCCATCAGCGGCACGATGGACAGCATCTTGGCGCTGGTGCCCAGCTCCATGATCGGGAACAGGTCGGTCAGGTAGTCGCGCAGCACGTTGCCGGTGACGGAAATGGTGTCCTGGCCCTTGCGGATGCGCTCCAGCGAGAACTTCGTGGCCTCCACCGGCGACAGGATGCGGATGTCCAGTCCATGGGTGTCGTGGTCCTTCAGGTACTGCTCGACCTTGGCGATCACCTGCGCGTCATGGGCGCGGTTGCTGTCCAGCCAGAACACCGCCGGGGTGTTGCTCAGGCGCGCGCGCGAGACGGCCAGCTTCACCCAATCCTGGATCGGCGCGTCCTTGGCCTGGCACATGCGCCAGATGTCGCCGGCTTCCACCTTGTGCTCGAACACCACGTTGCCGGCGTCGTCGGTCACGCGCACGACGCCGTTGGCCGGGATCTGGAAGGTCTTGTCGTGGCTGCCGTATTCCTCGGCCTTCTGCGCCATCAGGCCGACGTTGGGCACGCTGCCCATCGTCGCCGGGTCGAACGCGCCGTTGGCCTTGCAGTCCTCGATGACGGCCTGGTAGACACCGGCATAGCAGCGGTCGGGGATCACTGCCTTGGTGTCCTGCAGCTTGCCCTCGGCATTCCACATGCGGCCGCTGTCGCGGATCATCGCCGGCATCGAGGCGTCGACGATCACATCGCTGGGCACGTGCAGGTTGGTGATGCCCTTGTCGGAATTGACCATCGCCACCGCCGGGCGCTTGCCGTATTCGGCGGCGATGTCGGCCTTGATCGCTTCCTGCGTGGCCTCCGGCAGCGACGGCAGGCGCGCGTACAGGTCGCCGATGCCGTTGTTCGGGTCGAAGCCGGCCTGCTTGAGTTCGGCGGCGTACTTGCCCAGCACATCCTTGTAGAACTCCTCGACCACCACGCCGAACATGATCGGGTCGGAGACCTTCATCATCGTCGCCTTCAGGTGCACCGAGAACAGCACGCCCTGCGCGCGCGCATCGGCGATCTGCGCGGCGATGAAGGATGCCAGCGCGCGGCGCGACATCACCGAGGCATCGACGATCTCGCCGGCCTTCACCGCGGTCTTTTCCTTCAGCACGACGGTCTGGCCGTCGTCCTGCACCAGTTCGATCTTCAGGTTGCCTGCGCTGGCGAGCGTGGCCGACTTCTCGCTGCCGTAGAAATCACCACCGTCCATGTGCGCGACGTGCGACTTCGAATCGCCGCTCCACGCGCCCATGCGGTGCGGGTGCTTGCGGGCGTAGTTCTTCACCGACAGCGGCGCGCGGCGGTCGGAGTTGCCTTCGCGCAGCACCGGGTTCACCGCGCTGCCCTTGACCTTGTCGTAGCGCGCCTTGATGTCGCGCGAGACGTCGTCGGTCGGCGCATCCGGGTAATTCGGCAGCGCGTAGCCTTGGTCCTGCAGCTCCTTGATCGCGGCCTTTAGCTGCGGCACCGAGGCGCTGATGTTCGGCAGCTTGATGATGTTGGCTTCCGGCTTCGTCGCCAGTTCACCCAGCTCGGCCAGGTCGTCGCTGATCTTCTGCGCATCTTCCAGGTAGTCCGGGAACTGCGACAGGATGCGGCCGGACAGCGAGATGTCGCGGGTCTCCACCGCGATGCCGGCGGTGGTGGCGTACGCGTCGATGATCGGCAGCAGCGACTGCGTCGCCAGGAACGGGGCTTCGTCGGTGAGCGTGTAGATGATCTTCGGCGTATCGGACATGGGGGATGGTTTCCGTCGGAAGTAAAGGCTGGAAAGTCAGCAGCGTATTGTCGCGCGTTGCCCCGGTCCGGGCAAAACGCATAAGTACGGTTTTGCGGGATGGGCTGCGGTGGCGTGCTTATGGTGTTCCTTCATGTAGTGGGAATCAGGCTCACCACGCATGACACGGTAGCGCCCGACCGTTGGTCGTGGCGGCGGCGCGCAGCGCCGTGGGGCTTGTTGCGCACTGGCCGATAGTGCCGCCCGTTGGCCGGCAACCTCGCACTACCAACATTCATGCAGATGCCGGCCAACGGCCGGCACTATCAACCAAAGGCCGCTCCCGCAGCTTGTTTCCACCGGTTTCTGCACACAAAAAAAGGCGCAGCCTTGCGACTGCGCCCGTGCCCTACACCTGCCGGGAGAGAGGGACGGCAGGTGGAAGCCGCCTACTTGACTTCAAACTCCTGGGCCATGCCGGCCGGCTGGCCGTCCAACGTCACTTCCGCGCGGTACTTGCCGGTCGGCCAGTCGTTGGTATTGCTGAACTCAAGGTTGGTCGTCTCGGCACCTTCGGTGTTGAGCATGGCGTTCTGCTCACCGGCCACCTGGCCGTCCTGGTAGGTAAGCCTGGCGGCCACGGTCGCATTGCTGGCGGTGCCGTCGGTCTTCACCGAGACGATGATCTTGTCCTTGGCGCCCAGCGTCGCCAACGGCGCCACGGTCTTGTCGGCCGCCGCCGCATTGCCGACGCTGACCGAGGTGACGCTGAGCGCCGAAGCCGCCGGGGCCGGCTCGTTGACCGGGGCCGGCATGCTGGCCTCGGGCGCCGGGGCCGGCGCGGGTTCCTGCTTCTTGCAGCCGACCAGGGCGACGGCGCCGATGGCGGCGACCAACAGGACATTGCCGAACGAAGTCTTCTTCATGGGGTGCTCCCTAACGTGTATTGGGGGAAGCGCACGACGGTGAAGTGCGCACTGGAACGGATGCGGACGGTCAGGCCTGGCGTGGCGGAATCTTCAGCACCTGCCCGGGGAATATCCTGTCCGGGTTGTCGAGGACGTCGCGGTTGGCCTCGAAGATCCGCTTCCACGCGTTGGCGTCGCCCAACTGCGCCTTGGCGATCTTCGACAGGTTGTCGCCCTTCTGCACGGTGTACTGCTGCCCGCCCACGATCTCCGCGGTGCTGTCCACCGTGGCGGTGACGCCTGAGAAATCCGCCTTGGGCACGACCTCGGCGGTGCTGTCCACGGTGGAGGTCACGCCCGAGAAATCGGCCTTCTTGTCGGTACCCATCCAAGCCACCTGCGCTTCTTGACTGGGACCCACGATTGCACGCTGCCTGTTAAGGATTCATCGCTGCGGTGTAAAGCCGGCGTATGTCCGCGAAAAACTTATTGGCGCGCGTCACGGAATGCCGCATTGGCCGGCTGGCCCAGCGTGGTGCGGCGCGGGTTGATGTCGAGCCCACCGCGGCGGGTGTAGCGCGCTTCCACTTCCAGCCAGTGGCAGCGGCAGTGCCGCGACAGGTCGAGGAAGATGCGCTCCACGCACTGCTCGTGGAATTCGGCATGGTCGCGGTAACTGACCAGGTAGCGCAGCAGGCCGGCGCGGTCGATGCGCGGGCCGTGGTAGCGGATGCCGACGCTGGCCCAGTCCGGCTGGCCGGTGACCGGGCAATTGGACTTGAGCAGCTCCGACACCAGCATCTCGGTGACCGGGGTGTCGGCATCGGCGACGAGGAACCCGGCGTCCGGCGGGCCGTAGCAGTCGATGTCCACCTCCAGCGCGTCGATCGACTCCCCACCGGCACCGGCCACCGGCGGCAGGCCGGGCTCGACCCGCACGGTGGCCCCGGCGCAGGCGGAAAGATCGGCGGCGATGCGGGCCCATGCCGCATCGGCACTGTCGAAGCGGGTGGCATTGAGCGA
This sequence comes from Stenotrophomonas daejeonensis, assembly GCF_001431505.1. Taxonomy (GTDB): domain Bacteria; phylum Pseudomonadota; class Gammaproteobacteria; order Xanthomonadales; family Xanthomonadaceae; genus Stenotrophomonas; species Stenotrophomonas daejeonensis. Next base: position 11,026 of record NZ_LDJP01000069.1, on the reverse strand, counting down.
GTTGAGGTAGAGCTTGAGCGACTTGGATTCGATCAGGTTCGGCGAGTCGCAGGGCACATGCAGGGTGGCGGTGCCCACGCACGGCTTGCCGCGCCCGTCCAGCCAGCCCAGTTCGTAGGCGTGCCAGCGGTCGTCCCCGGCGAACGGCAACCCGCCATCGATGCCGATCTCGGCCCGGGCCGCGGCGCGGGGAATGGGGAACAGCAGGCCGGGGTCGTACTGCGAGGGGTAGGCGACCTCGCGGCCGAGGCTGGAATCCTGGGGGGTGTTCATGGGCGACATTGTATGTGCGTCCGCTTGAACCGCGGATTCGTGGATGACCAACGGGTAGATGGACGGCGAGCCGATCCTCCCGGGAGAAACCACCACGCAAGAGCGACCGCGGGGCGGAGCGGGACCGGCAGTCCCACCCGCCCGATGGGGAAGAGCCAACGGGCCGGTCAACCAACGGCCCCGTGGAACGTTCACCACCAACATTGGTCCCAGTGCGTGGCCCATCGGTCATGGCCTTGGCCGTCACCGGCCGGCGCTATGCTTTCCGCCTTCCCTTTCCGCCCCAGGTTTCAGGAGTTTTCGCATGTCACGTTTCTGGAAGACCGTGCTGCTGGTCGTCGCGGTATTGCTCGTGGCCGGCATCGGCTACCGGGTGCTGGGGGGCGGCAAGCAGAAGCAGGCAGGCTGGGGCGGGCAGCAGGGCGACGCGCAGGTGCCGGTGACGGTGGTCGCGGCCGTGCGCGATACGGTGCCGGTGTACGTCACCGCGCAGGGCACGGTAAGCGCCTACAACACGGTCACGGTCAGCCCGCAGGTGGGCGGCCAGCTGCTCAGCGTCAACTTCCGCGAGGGCCAAGCGGTGAAGAAGGGCGAGCTGCTCGCGCAGATCGACCCGCGCACGTTCCAGGCCCAGTACGACCAGGCGGCGGCCAGCCTGCGCCAGAACCAAGCGCTGCTGGCCACCGCGCAGTCCAACTACGAGCGCTCCAATTCCGAGGCCTACCGCCAGTACGTGGCGCAGACCGACCTGGACACGCTGCGCAACCAGGTGGCGCAGTACCAGGCGGCGGTGGCGGCGGCGCAAGCGTCGATGGCGCAGAGCAAGGTGCAGCTGGACTACACCCGCATCACCGCGCCGATCGACGGCGTGGCCGGCATCCGCGCGGTGGACCCGGGCAACGTGGTCGCCGCCGGCACCGCGCTGGTCACCCTCACCCAGCTGCAGCCGATCCACGTGCTGTTCAACCTGCCCGAGCAGCAGCTGGACGCGGTGCGCGCCGCGCAGGCCGCCGGCCCGCTGCGGACCGCCACGCTCGACCGCGCCGGCGGCGAGGTGGTCAATGCCGACGGCACGCTGCAGGTGGTGGACAACCAGATCAGCAGCAGCAGCGGCACCTTCCGCCTGCGCGCCGAGTTCGCCAATGCCGACGGCGCGCTGTGGCCGGGCCAGTTCGTCAACGTGCGGATGAAGCTGGGCGAGCTGCCCGACTCGGTGGTGGTGCCGGCCGAGGCCGTGCAGCGCGGCAGCGCCGGCGATTTCGTCTACTTGGTCACGCCGGACGACACTGTGACCCTGCGCGATGTGGTGCAGGGCGGGCAGGTGGACGACGGCCACGTGGTCATCGACAAGGGCCTGCAGGCCGGCGACAAGGTGGTCACCGAGGGCCAGTTCCGGCTGAAGGAGGGCATCAAGGTCACGCCGCTGCAGCCGGGCCAGGCACCACCGGCGCCGAGCGAGGAACAGCTCAAGGCCGCCGGCCAGCGGCGCGGGGCCGGACGCGGCCCGCGTTGAGCCGCGCCGGCACCTGATCTGAAACTGACACTTGGCGCTAATCAGGCGCCGGCAGGCCGCAGGACACGCGCGGCACGGCCTGATCCGGCAGCCAAGCGCACTCCCCTTCATTCCAGGAACCGACCGTGGGCTTTTCGACTCTCTTCATCCGCCGCCCGATCGCCACCTCGCTGCTGATGGTCGGGCTGACGCTGCTGGGCATCCTCGGCTACCAGCGCCTGCCGGTGGCGGCGCTGCCCGAGATCGAGGCGCCCAGCCTGGTGGTGACCACGCAGTACCCCGGCGCCAGCGCGCAGACGATGGCCGCGCTGGTGACCACGCCGCTGGAGCGGCAGCTGGGCCAGATCTCCGGGCTGGACCTGATGACCTCCGACTCCTCGGCCGGGCTGTCCAGCATCGTGCTGCAGTTCTCGATGGAGCGCGACATCGACACCGCCGCGCAGGACGTGCAGGCGGCGATCCGCCAGGCCACCCTGCCCGGCTCGCTGCCCTACCAGCCGGCCTACAACCGGGTGAACCCGGCCGACGCGCCGATCCTGACCCTGAAGCTGGCCTCGGACACGCGCCCGCTGCGCGAGGTCAACGACCTAGCCGACTCGCTGCTGGCCCAGCGCCTGTCGCAGATCGACGGCGTGGGGCTGGTGTCGATCGCCGGCAACGTGCGCCCCGCGGTGCGCATCCAGGCCAACCCGGCGCAGCTGGCGAACATGGGCATGACCCTGGAAGCGCTGCGCAGCGCGCTGACCCAGGCCAATGTCAACGCGCCCAAGGGCTCGCTCAACGGCAAGACCCAGAGCTACACGCTGTCCACCAACGACCAGCTCGACGACGCGGCGGCCTACAACGACGTCATCGTGCGCTACCAGAACGGCGCGCCGGTGCGGCTGCGCGACGTCGCCAAGGTGGTCGACGGGGTGGAGAACGACCAGATCGCCGCCTGGGCCGACGGCAAGCCGGCGGTACTGCTGGAAGTGCGGCGCCAGCCCGGCGCCAACATCGTCAAGACCGTGCAGAACATCCGCCAGATCCTGCCCGGCCTGCAGGCCATGCTGCCGGCCGACGTGAAGCTGGACGTGTTCTCCGACCGCACCGTCACCATCCGTGCCTCGGTGCACGACGTGCAGTTCACCCTGATCCTGACCATCTGCCTGGTGGTCGCGGTGATCTTCGTGTTCCTGCGCCGGCTGTGGGCGACGGTGATCCCGTCGGTGGCGGTGCCGCTGTCGTTGCTGGGCACCTTCGGGGTGATGGCCTTCGCCGGCATGTCGCTGGACAACCTGTCGCTGATGGCACTGACCGTGGCCACCGGCTTCGTGGTCGACGATGCGATCGTGATGATCGAGAACATCGTGCGCTACATCGAGCAGGGCAAGGACGGCCAGGAAGCGGCCGAGACCGGCGCGAAGGAGATTGGTTTCACCGTCTTGTCGCTGACGGTGTCGCTGATCGCGGTGTTCCTGCCGCTGATCCTGATGCCGGGCGTCACCGGCCGCCTGTTCCACGAGTTCGCGTGGGTGCTGACGATCGCGGTGTCGATCTCGATGCTGATCTCGCTGACGCTGACCCCGATGATGTGCGCCTACCTGCTCAAGCCCGACGCGCTGCCCGAGGGCGACGATGCCCACGAGCGGGCCGCCGCGCAGGGCAAGACCACGGCGTGGTCGAGGCTGGTGCACCTCTACGAGCACAGCCTGGACTGGGTGCTGCGCCACCAGCGCCTGACCCTGGGCATCGCGCTGGGCTCGGTGGCGCTGACCGTGCTGCTGTACATCGCCATTCCCAAGGGCCTGCTGCCCGACCAGGACACCGGCATGGTCACCGGCGTGGTGATCGCCGACCAGAACGTGGCCTTCGAGCAGATGCAGCAGCGCACCCGCGCCGTGGCCGAGGCCCTGCGCCACGACGAGGCGGTCAGCGGCGTGGCCGCCTACATCGGCGCCGGCACGATGAACCCCACGCTCAACCAGGGCCAGCTCAGCATCGTGCTCAAGGACCGCGGCGAGCGTGGCAGCCTCGACGCCATCCTGCCGCGGCTGCAGGCCGCCGCCGCGCACATCCCCGGCATCGCGTTGTACCTGAAGCCGGTGCAGGACGTGACCCTGGACACGCGCGTGGCCGCCACCGCCTACCAGTTCTCGCTGTCGGACATGGACGGCGCCGAGCTGGCCGAGCAGACCGCGCGCGTCACCGACGCGCTGCGCCGCCTGCCGGCGCTGGCCGACGTCGACAACAACCTCGCCAACCACGGCCGCGCCCTGCACGTGGAGGTGGACCGCGACAAGGCCAGCCGCTACGGCGTGCCGATGCAGACCATCGACGACACCCTGTACGACGCCTACGGCCAGCGCCAGATCTCGACCATCTTCACCCAGCTCAACCAGTACCGCGTGGTGCTGGAGGTGGCGCCGGAATTCCGCACCTCCGACGCGCTGATGAACCAGCTGGCGATCGGCAGCAACGGCAGCGGCGCGCTGACCGGCAGCAACGCCACCACGCTGGGCCAGGTGACGTCGAGCAACTCCTCCACCGCCACCGGCATCGGCAACGCCAATACCGGCATCGCGCTGGGCGCCGGCGGCAGCATCCCGCTGTCGGCGATTGCCAGCGCCACGCCGGGCACCGCGCCGCTGATCGTCAGCCACCAGCAGCAGCTGCCGTCGGCGACGATCTCCTTCAACCTCGCGCCCGGCTATTCGCTGTCCGAGGGCGTGGCGGCGATCAACGAGGCGGTGGCCGCGCTGCAGCTGCCCGAGCAGATGCAGGCGCAGTTCATCGGCACCGCCGCCGAGTTCTCCAGCAGCCAGGGCGACGTGGTGATGCTGCTGCTGGCGGCCATCGCGGTGATCTACATCGTGCTGGGCGTGCTCTACGAGAGCTGGATCCACCCGCTGACCATCATCTCCACGCTGCCGCCGGCCGGGGTCGGCGCGCTGCTGGCGCTGTACCTGTGCGGCATGAGCCTGTCGGTGGACGGCATCGTCGGCATCGTGCTGCTGATTGGCATCGTCAAGAAGAACGCGATCATGATGATCGACTTCGCGCTGGACGCGCAGCGCGCCGGCATGAACGCCTTCGACGCGATCCGCCGCGCCTGCCTGCTGCGCTTCCGCCCGATCATGATGACCACCGCCGCGGCCATGCTCGGCGCGCTGCCGCTGGCGCTGGGCACCGGCATCGGCTCGGAGCTGCGGCGACCGCTGGGCGTGGCCATCGTCGGCGGCCTGCTGCTGTCGCAGCTGGTGACGCTGTACACCACGCCGGTGATCTACCTGTACTTCGAGCGGTTCTCCGGATGGGCCGCGCGGCGCCGCGAGCAGCGTGCCGCGGCGCGCCTGCACGCGGCCCGCTGAGGCACACGGCATGAACCTCTCCGCGCCCTTCATCAAGCGCCCGATCGGCATCAGCCTGCTGGCCATCGGCCTGTTCTTCGCCGGCCTGCTCTGCTACCTGCGCCTGGGCGTGGCCGCGCTGCCGAACCTGACCATCCCGGTGATCTTCGTGCAGGCCAGCAACATCGGCGCCGACGCCAACACGATGGCTGCCACCGTCACCGCGCCGCTGGAGCGCCACCTCGGCCAGGTGCCGGGCATCGGCATCATGCGTTCCAGCAGCAGCGACGGCCGCAGCATGGTGTTCCTGATGTTCGACACCAGCCGCGACATCGATTCGGCGGCGCAGGACGTGCAGGCCGCGATCAACGCGGCGATGGCCGACCTGCCGGCCGGCATCGGCACGCCCACCTACCAGAAGGCCAACCCCAACGACGACCCGGTGATCGCGCTGGCGCTGACCTCGGACACGCAGTCGGTGGCCGAGTTGTACAACCTGGCCGACTCGCTGCTGGCGCAGCGCCTGCGGCAGCTGCCCGGGGTGTCGCAGGTGGACATCGCCGGCGCCTCCACGCCGGCGGTGCGGGTGGACCTCAACCTGCGCGCGATGACTGCGCTGGGGCTGAGCCCGGACGACCTGCGCAACGCCATGCGCGCGGCCAACGTCGCCTCGCCGCTGGGCTTCCTCGACGACGGCCGCAGCCAGACCGCCATCGTCCTCAACGACCAGGTGCGCAAGGCCGCCGACTTCGCCAACATCGCCATCGCCAGCCACGACGGCGCGGTGGTGCGGCTGCGGGACATCGCCAGCGTCTACGACGGCCAGCAGGACGCGTTCCAGGCAGCGTGGTTCAACGGCCAGCGCGGCGTGCTGATGTACGTGTACCTGCGCGGCGGCGACAACCTGGTGGCGACGGTCGACCGGGTCAAGGCGGCCATTCCCGCGCTGTCCGGCTACCTCGACGCCGGCACCATGCTCACGCCCTACTTCGACCGCACCCCGACCATCCGCGCCTCGCTGGCCGAGGTGCAGATCACGCTGATGATCAGCCTGGCGATGGTGGTGCTGACCATGGCGCTGTTCCTGCGCCGGCTGGCGCCGACGCTGATCGCCGCGGTCACCGTGCCGCTGTCGCTGGCCGGCGCGGCGCTGGTGATGACCGCGCTGGGCTTCACCCTCAACAACCTGACCCTGCTGGCGCTGGTGATCGCCATTGGCTTTGTCGTCGACGACGCCATCGTGGTGATCGAGAACATCATGCGCCACCTCGACGCCGGCCAATCGCGGCTACAGGCGGCGATGGCCGGCGCGCGCGAGATCGGCTTCACCATCGTCTCGATCACCGCCTCGCTGGTCGCGGTGTTCCTGCCGATCATCTTCGCCCAGGGCATGCTCGGCGCGTTCTTCCGCGAGTTCACGCTGACGCTGGTGGCCGCGATCATGGTCTCGGCCGTCGTCTCGCTGACCCTGACCCCGGCGCTGTGCGCGCGCTTCCTGCAACCGCACGAGGCGCACGTGCGCGAATCGCGCCTGCACCGGCTGCTCGACCGCGCGCACGCAGGCATGCTCCGCGCCTACACCGTGGCGCTGGATTTCTCGCTGCGCCACGCGCTGCTGCTGGCACTGACCCCGCTGCTGCTGATCGTGGCCACCTTCTACCTCGCCGGTGCGGTCGGCAAGGGCAGTTTCCCCGAGCAGGACACCGGCCTGATCTGGGGCCGCGCCAGTTCCGCGGCCACCGTTTCGTTCGCGGAAATGAGCGAGCGCCAGCGCCGGCTGAGCGACATGATGCTGGCCGACCCGGCGGTGAAGATGGTCGGCACCCGGCTCGGCGCCGGCCGCCAGGGCAGCAGCGCGCAGTTCAACATCGAGCTGAAGACCGTGGCCGAGGGCCGCCGCGAACCGACCGGCACGGTGGTCGCGCGGCTGAGCGCCAAGGCCGCGCAGTTCCCCGACCTCGACGTGCGCCTGCGCGCGATCCAGGACCTGCCCTCCGATGGCGGCGGTGGCGGCCAGGGCGCGCAGAACCGCGTCACCCTGCAAGGCAACGACGGCGAGCAGCTGGCCGAATGGCTGCCGAAGGTGGTGGCCGCGCTGAAGCAGAACCCGAAGCTGCGCGACGTCGGCTCGGACGTGGACAAGGGCGGGCTGATGCAGAAGATCGTCATCGACCGCGACAAGGCCTCGCGGCTGGGCGTGAGCATCGGCGCGGTCGACGGCGCGCTGTACGGCGCCTTCGGCCAGCGGCAGATTTCCACCATCTACGCCGACCTCAACCAGTACGGCGTGGTGGTCAACGCGCTGCCGGGGCAGACCGGCAGCCCCGCCGCCATCGAGGACCTGTACGTGGCCTCCAGCAGCGGGCAGATGGTGCCGCTGACCGCCTTCGCCCACCAGGAGCCGGGGCTGGCGCCGTCGCAGGTGACCCACCAGAACCAGTACACGGTGATGGACCTGAGCTACAACCTCGCCCCGGGCGTGAGCAGCGGCGAGGGCGATGCCATCGTCAAGTCGGTGATCGAGGGCCTGCGCATGCCCGGCGACATCCGCCAGGCCGCCCCCGGCGGCTTCCGCCAGGCGCTGGACCCGACTTCGATGCTGATGCTGGTCATCGCCGCCATCGCCACGGTCTATATCGTGCTGGGCATGCTCTACGAGAACCTGGTGCACCCGGTGACGATCCTGTCCACGCTGCCGGCCGCGGGCATGGGCGCGCTGCTGGCGCTGTGGATGACCGGCACCGACCTGTCGGTGATCTCGATGATCGCGCTGGTGCTGCTGATCGGCATCGTCAAGAAGAACGCGATCATGATGATCGACTTCGCGCTGGTGGCGCAGCGCGAGCACGGCAAGAGCCCGGCCGAGGCGGTGCGCGAGGCCAGCATCGTGCGTTTCCGCCCGATCATGATGACCACGATGGTGGCGATCCTGGCGGCGCTGCCGCTGGCGATCGGGCTGGGCGAGGGTTCGGAGCTGCGGCGCCCGCTGGGCATCGCGATGATCGGCGGCCTGCTGATCTCGCAGAGCCTGACGCTGCTGAGCACGCCGGCGCTGTACGTGATCTTCTCGTGCCTGCAGCAGCATTGGCGCGGCTGGCGGGCGCGGCGCAGGGCACACCGCCAGCAACGCACCACCCGGGCCACCCCGTAGCAGCGGGGCTCGCCCCGCTGGCTGTTGCTGTTGCCGTTGCCGTTGCCGTTGCCGTTGCCGTTGCCAGTGATTTTGCTTTTGCTCCTGCGCTTTTGATTTTCCGGGTTCCCTTCCGCAGCGACGGAGCCGACGGACAAGACCCCGAAAGGGGCGACGTGCATGGATGCACGTCGTTTTTCGACGAGACAGGGATGTCTCGTCGAAAAATCCCGTCGGCGGAGTGGACCCGCGGCACGTAGTGCCGTGGGCGCGGAGGCAGGGCGTGCTTGACCAGCCATTCGGCTGTTGGAAAGCGCTTCTCTTGGTTACCTTCTCTTTGCACAAGCAAAGAGAAGTAACTCGCTTCCCGAAAGGGGAGCGAAAGCCTTTGCCATTGATTGTTTTCCCAAACGAGGAGAAGCAGCGGCAAGAATCAAAGCCGGAGCTTGAAAGCAGAGCTTTCACTCCTGCTTCGCAGGAGCGAGTCACTTTGACCAGCCATTCGGCTGTTGAAAAAGCGCCTCTTTGCTTGTGCAAAGAAAAGTAACCAAAAGAAAGCACAGCCGGGACGCGAGCCGATGCGGCTGCGCCGCATCGGTCCCCTGCGCTCCTCGCGGGCCGGGGGGACGGCGCACAACTCGCTGCGCTCAGACACGTGCGCCTCTTCGCCCCCCGTCCCGCTGCGGTGCTCGGCTCGCTTTAGGGCAGGGAGGTCAAAAGCCGAAGCAACAGCCAAAGCCAAGGCAACAGCCAGCGGGGCAAGCCCCGCTGCTACGGGGCAGCAGAGCCTCGTAGGTGCCGGGCTTGCCCGGCACGGCTCTTGCCACCACGAATCACATCGCCAACTGCGCCAGCGACTGCGCCTGCAAGCGCTCGTAGATCGCGAACTCGTCGGCTGCCGGCGCGCCCAGTGCCTGCTCAAACGCATCGCGGTTGGCGCGGGCGGCATAGGCGCGCTGCTCCTCGCCACCGAGGTTGGACTGGAAGATGCCCGCGGCGCTGACCGGCAGGAAATCCTCGTAGATGATCGGCTCGGCCGTGGCCAATCCTCGCTCGATCAGCACTTCTGCCGGCAGTGCGCGTTCGGTGGCCGGCGCGGCACGGCCGGCATCGGTCAGCACATGGCGGTAGTAGCCCAACCCCTCGCGGCGCAGGGTGGTGTGGTCGTCCGGGAAGCTCGTGAACGCCGCTTGCAGGCGCTGGGCGTAATCGTCGCCAGCGCTGCCCGCGCCCTCGCGCGCCTGCGCCAGCAGCGTGTCGTACAGCGCGCGGCCCTTCGGGGTGAGGGCCAGGCCACGCTGCTCGATCTCGCCGAAGCGCGCGGTGTGGGTGCCGGCGGCGTTGTCCGCGCCCGAAGGGAAGTGCACCAGTTCCTCCAGCGCCTTGAAGCTGGTCTGGCGCAGCAGGATCGGGCACGCGCGGCGCGGCGGGCCTTCGATCACTGCCTTGGCGGCGATGCCGCGCGCATGCATCGCCGCCTGCGCCGCATCGATATCCAGCGTGCGCGGGGTCAGGTGGTTGATGTGCGGGCCGCGGAAGCTGACCACGTCGGCCACCAGCCGGTGCGCGGCGTGCAGGGCATGGTAGGTGTCCAGCGACACGGTGGCGGCGTTGTGCCAACGGAAGGTTTCCAGCGCCTCGACCACGAAGCGCCAGGCGTCCTCTTCGCTCAATCCACCATCGCGCTCGCACTGCGCGATCAGTTGCAATGCGCCGGGGGTGAAGATGTTGCGGCGGGAAAGAATGTCGGCCGCCTGCGCGCGCAGCGCCTCGTCCTCGATCAGCTCCAGCCGCAGCAGCGAAGTGAACACGCGGAACGGGTTGCGCATCAGTGCTTCGCCATCGACCGGGCGGAACGCAGTGGAGTGCACCGGCACGCCGGCCACCGACAGGTCGTAGTAGCCCACCGGCTGCATGCCCATCACCGCGAACAGCCGCCGCAGCGTGGCCAGTTCCTGCGCGGTGCCGACGCGGATCGCGCCGTGGCGCTCCACGTCCAGCCGCTCGCGCTCGCCGCTGCGCTGCATCCGCTCGGCCAGTTGCGGTTGGTCGTCCAGCACGCGGTCGTTGATCTCGCCGACCAGTTCCACCAGCGTGCCGTACAGCGGCACCTCGGTGCGGTACATGTGCGACATCGACTGCGAGAACAGGCTGCGGATGTGATCGGGCGAAACGAAACGGTCGGCGGTCATGTCGGGGCGCGCGGGCGCGGTGGCGGGAAAGCCGCCATTTTCGCCCGGATGCGGGGTCTCCAGCCATTCCGGAGAAATGGCCCCGAAGAATGAGGCCCGTGCAACGGGTGGGTCGGGGCTACGCCCCCGACGCACGGGATACGGGAGCGCCCGGTGTCGGGGATGTAACCCCGACCTACGGAGGCTTCTCCCTTCGGGAGAAGGTGCCCGCTCGCGCAGGCAGGATGCCGAAGCGGACGGCGAAGCCGGCCCGAAGGGCATGCCGCAGGAGCGGCATGCAAGGGCGGATGGGGAGCAAGCGAAATCCAGATGGTTCAACCATCATCGACTTCGCTCGCCCCTCACCCCAACCCCTCTCCCGATGGGAGAGGGGCTTCAAATAGCAAAAACAAAACCACTGGAAGACCCCATGCAAGCCAACATCGTCGTACTGCCGGGTGACGGCATCGGCCCGGAAATCACCGCCGTCGCCGTCGAGGTACCCAAGCCCGTTGCTACCCGTTTCGGCCCCGACTTCAGCATCAGCGAGCACGACATCCCCGCACTCGCCTTCCCCAACCACCGCAGACACCTGCCGGCCCCCACGCCA
>NZ_LDJP01000068.1 GCF_001431505.1 Stenotrophomonas daejeonensis | reverse complement strand
ATGAAGTTGGTGGCGGTGATCGGCCATGCGCCGGCGCCCGGTGCATTGGTGATGACCAGGTTGAAGTCGCGGGCGCCGGCCCAGTCGGCGCTGGCCGCGGCGGCGGCGAAGGTTTCGGCGCTCGGCTGCACCCAGTTGCCGGCCGCGTTTTGCAGCGAGGCATACGGCATGTCGTTCTGCAGCGCATAGGCAAGCTCGACGTAGCCCAGCGAGCCCTTCATCTGCTGCACGTAGGAGGCCACGCCCTCGTTGCCCTTGCCGCCGACGCCGTCCGGCCATTGCACCGAGGTGCCTTCGCCGACCTTGCTGCTCCATTCGCCGCTGACCTTGGACAGGTAGTTGGAGAAGTTGAAGGTGGTGCCCGAGCCATCGGAGCGGTGCACCAGGGTGATGCGGGTGTCGGGCAGGGCCAGGCCGGGGTTGACCGCGGCGATGGCCGCATCGTTCCACTTGCCGATCTTGCCAAGGTAGATGTCGGCCAGCAGCGGGCCGCTCAGGCGCAGCTGGCCGGGCCGGATGCCTTCCAGGTTCACCACCGGCACCACGCCGCCGATCGCCGAGGGGAACTGGCCGAGGCCGGCCTGCGCCAGTTCCTCGCTGGAAAGCGGCTTGTCCGAGGAACCGAAGTCGACGGTGCCGGCCTTGATCTGGGCGATGCCGCCGCCCGAGCCGATGGACTGGTAGTTGACCTTGGCGCCGGTGGCGGCGTTGTAGTCGGCCGACCACCGTGAGACCAGCGGGAAGATGAAGGAGGCGCCGGCGCCGGAGATCTCCGCGCTGACCTTGTCGCCGGCGGCTGCCGGGTTGCTGGTGTCGGCATTGGCCGACGGGGCGGCCTGCTTGTCGCCGCAGGCCGACAGGCCCAGCGCGATGGCCAGGGAAAGGGCGGCAAGGCCGGTGGTGTGCAGCTTCATGCGTCGCTCCATAGCGGGAGAAGGGCCGGCGCTGCCGGCGGATGACGCTATGAAATGATGTTTTTGTTACAGGCTGATGACGGCGGGGAATGGAAGAAAGCCGTATGCGTTGCGCTGACGGTGTTCCCTGCCGGTTGCATCACGAAACTCGAATCCGCCATTGAGCCTTCATTCCCCGTTCCCTGTTCCCCATCCCCCGCCCCACAAAAAAGTGGGGTAGGTCGGGGCTACGCCCCCGACGCCACGAGTCCCGGAGCACCGGGGATGTAACCCCGGCCTACTTCGGGGCCATCGTTGCCTTCCCGTTCCCTGTTCGTCCTTCCCCGCCCCACAAAAAACCGCCGGGAGCGGTTTTTGACATCGCCCGTCGATGGCCCGAAGGGTTGCCGCCATGGATGGCGGCAACAAAAAAAGCGCGGATCACCTGATCCGCGCCCGAGGCGACGAGGGAGAGGGACTCGCGCCTCCTTGCTCCTGCTTATTTCAGGTTCTGCTGGTTCCAGTAGGCCTCGATCTGCTGCACCAGCGCGTCCGGCAGCGGCACGTAGTCCAGTTCGCGGGCCTGGCTCCTGCCGCTGGCGTAGACCCAGCGGAAGAAGTCGGTGGTGTTCTTCAGGCTGCCGGGCCTGGAGTTCTTGCGCACCAGGATGAAGTTGGTGGCGGTGATCGGCCACGCATTGGCGCCCGGCGCGTTGGTGATGACCAGGTTGAAGTCGCGGGCGCCGGCCCAGTCGGCGCTGGCCGCGGCGGCGGCGAAGGTTTCGTCGCCCGGCTGCACGAAGTGGCCGGCGGCGTTCTTCAGCTGCGCGTGGGCCAGCTTGTTCTGCAGCGCGTAGGCCAGTTCGACATAGCCGACGCCGCCGCGGATCTGCTTGACGTAGGCGGCCACGCCTTCGTTGCCCTTGCCGCCGATGCCCACCGGCCACTGCACGGTGGTGCCTTCGCCGACCTGTGCCTTCCACTCCGGGCTGACCTTGGACAGGTAATTGGTGTAGTTGAAGCTGGTGCCCGAGCCGTCGGAGCGGTGCACGACGGTGATCTTCAGGTCGGGCAGGGCCAGGCCGCCGTTGAGCGCGACGATGGCCGGGTCGTTCCACTTGCCGATCTTGCCGAGGAAGATGTTGGCCAGGGTCGGGCCATCCAGCTTCAACGCGCCCGGTTGCAGGCCCGGCACGTTGGCCACCGGCACCACGCCGCCGATCACCGACGGGAACTGCGCCAGGCCCGAGGTGGCGAGGTCTTCGGACTTGAGCGGCGCGTCGGACGAACCGAAATCGACGGTGCCGGCCTTGATCTGGGCGATGCCGCCGCCCGAGCCGATGGACTGGTAGTTGACCCGGTTGCCGGTGGCGCCGGCGTAGTCGGCCGACCACTTGGACATCACCGGGAAGACGAACGAGGCGCCCGCGCCGGTGATGTCGGCGGCCTGCGCGGCCAGGGCGAACGAGGCAATGGCGGCGCCGGTGAGCAGGCGGAGTTTGAAGGAACGCATCGCAGTGTGACTCCTGAAGGGTGGTGTGGCCGGTGGGGCCGGCAGGGCGCCATTGCAGCGCCCGCGGATGAATCTTTTGCGACTTTCCGGTGACGGTTGGATGACATCGCGGCGCGGGCTCCGGCGTCTTCGGAATGTCATGGAGGTGTCGCATGACTGTCATCCAATTAACGGAACCTTCGCAAAACGCCTGCCTGGCCGCTGCCGGAACGGCGCTTTCGCAAAGCCCTTCCACCCTCATTGGAGAGAACCCAGATGCGTCCCCATTCGCTCGCCCTCGCGGTTGCCGCCAGCCTCGGCATGGCCGTGGCCCCGGCCTTCGCCGCCAGCAACCCCGCCGTGACCCCGGCGCAGCTGGAACAGCTGCAGGCGCAGATCGCCGCGTTGCAGGCGCAGGTGCAGCAGTTGCAGAGCCAGTCCGAATCATTGCAGGCGCAGTCCGACGCGCAGTCGGAAGTGAACGTGACCCAGGCGCAGGCGATCGAGACCGCGCAGAAGGCACAGTCCGGCGTCGACAAGCTGGCCAAGCTGGTCAACGACAACAAGATCGGCGGCCGCATGTTCTTCGACGTCAGCAGCGTCGACCAGAAGCAGAACGGCCGGAAGACCGACGCCACCGGCACCGGCTTCGACGTCAAGCGCTTCTACCTGACCGTGGACCACAAGTTCAACGACACCTGGTCGGCCAACCTGACCACCGACTTCCAGTACAGCTCGGCGATCGGCAACACCGAACTGTTCGTCAAGAACGCCTACGTGCAGGGCAGCTTCGACCCGGCCTTCGTGCTGAAGATCGGTGCGGCGGGCATGCCGTGGACCGGCTACGTCGAGAAGTACTACGGCTACCGCTACGTCGAGAACACCCTGACCGACCGCCTGAAGTACGCCAACTCGGCCGACTGGGGCGTGCACGCCAGCGGCGACTTCGGCGGCGGCGTCAACTACGCGGTGTCCGTGGTCAACGGCGCCGGCTACAAGAACCCGGGCCGCAGCAAGGGCGTGGACGTGGAAGGCCGCCTGGCCTGGGAAATCACGCCGGAATTCGGCGTCGCCGTCGGTGCCTACAGCGGCCATCTGGGCCAGGAAAAGCAGAACGACGGGGCCGAGAAGCGCTACAGCCGCGGCGACGTGATGGTCGCCTACGCCGGCCCGGCGTTCCGCGTGGGCGGCGAATACTTCACCGCCAGGAACCTGGGCTACGTGCAGCAGGCCGCGGTGCCGGCGGTCAGCGACAAGGCCACCGGCTGGTCGCTGTGGAGCAGCGTGAACGTGGCGCAGGTGGCCAACGGCGACGTCAGCCTGTTCGCCCGCTACGACAACACCGATACCAGCAAGACGCTCAACCCGTTCCGCGAGGACAAGTACTGGAACGTCGGCGTCGAGTTCCCGGTGCTGAAGAACTTCAAGCTGGCCGCGGTGTACAAGGACACCGACGCGCTGGCCGGCTCGCTCGCCAGCCCGGTCCGGACCGAGACCAGGGAGCTGGGCATCTGGGGCGACGTGAAGTTCTGAGGCCCCGCGCCCTTCGATGGAATCGCGCGACGGCGGGCTTCGGCCCGCCGTTTTTCCTTGCAGCGCCCCGGGCCTGTGGATGCGGGGCCTGCCCCGCATGTGCCCGGTCGGTGGAGCGCGTGCGGCAGCCACGCGTAGGCCGGGGCTACGCCCCCGGCGTATCAGGATGCAGGCGACGGGCCGGGAGCATGTCGGGGGCGTAGCCCCGACCTACGCGTTGCGCGCACTTCAGACGGTCTTGTCCCGGTAATGGCACAGGTCGCGGATCACGCATTGCGGGCAATCCGGCTTGCGTGCCTTGCACACGTAGCGGCCGTGCAGGATCAGCCAGTGGTGCGCGTCCTGCATGAACTCGGCCGGGATCACCTTCAGCAAGCCATCCTCCACCGCGCGCACGTCCTTGCCCGGCGCCAGCCCGGTGCGGTTGGCGACGCGGAAGATGTGCGTGTCCACCGCCATCGTCGGCTCGCCGAAGGCGGTGTTGAGCACCACGTTGGCGGTCTTGCGGCCGACGCCGGGCAGGGCTTCCAGCGCGGCGCGGTCGGCCGGCACTTCGCCGCCGTATTTCTCGACCAGGATCGTGCAGGCGGCGATTACGTTCCTGGCCTTGGCGTTGTACAGGCCGATGGTGGAGATGTAGCGCTTCAGCCCTTCCTCGCCGAGCGCGAGGATGGCCTGCGCGGTGTTGGCCACCGGGAACAGCTTGCGCGTGGCCTTGTTGACGCCGACGTCGGTGGCCTGCGCCGACAGCGTCACCGCCACCAGCAGCTCGAACGGCGAGGCGTATTCCAGTTCGGTGGTCGGGTGCGGGTTGAGCTCGCGCAGGCGGGTGAACATCTCGCGCACTTCGGCGCCGGTCATGCGCTTGCTGCTGCGCGGCGCCGGCGGCTTCTTCGCCGCGGCCGGTTTTTTCGGCGTGGTCTTGTTCACTGCTTTCGCATTCATGCGGAGGGCTTTCCCGTGGCCCGTGCCTTGGCGCGGGCGAGGATGGCGGCCGCCGCCGGGGGCAGGGCGGGTTTGGTGTTCACGGCCGGCGGCGGCGCACGGCGCGCCTCGCGCTCGGCGGCGCGGCGGGCCAGGCGCGCGGCGCGGGCGCGGTGGCGTTCGCGCGCGGCCCAGGCATCGCGCAGGCGTCGTTGGGTGTCCTGCAGCAACTGCGGCAGGCGCGGGTCCAGCGCCGCGTCACCGGGCTGCGCCACGTAGTCCATCAGGCCGGCATCGAGCGCGGCATCGATGTCATCGTCCAGCACGTACTGCAGCAACTGCCGGGGCGATGCGGAAGGGGTGGGCATTGCGATGCGGCTCAGCAGTTGCGGAATTCCGGCTTGCGGCGTTCGAGGAAGGCGGCGGTGCCTTCGCGCATATCCTGCGTGGAGAACATCAGCCCGAACTGCGCGCTCTCGTATTCCAGCCCTTCGGCGATGCCGCATTCGCCGCCGACGTTGACCGCGTCGAGCATGCCGCGCAGCGCCAGCGGCGCGGCGTTGGCCAGTTGCGTGGCGATCTTCAGGGTTTCCGCTTCCAGTTCGGCGGCCGGCACCACGCGGTTGACGATGCCCAGTTGCTGCGCGCGTGCGGCGTCGATCGGCGCACCGAGCAGGCACAGTTCCAGCGTCGCCGCGCGCCCGGCCAGCCGCAGCAGGCGCTGGGTGCCGCCGAAGCCGGGGATCAGGCCGAGGTTGATTTCCGGCTGGCCGAGCTTGGCGCTGTCGGCGGCGACACGCAGGTGGCAGGCCATCGCCAGTTCCAGCCCGCCGCCCAGCGCGAAGCCGTTGACCATCGCCAGCACCGGCTTGGGCAGGCGCTCGATGCGGCGCATCAGGCGCTGGCCGAGCAGCGAGAAGTCGCGGCCCTGAACCGGGGTGAGCGCATTCATTTCGGCGATGTCGGCGCCGGCGACGAAGGCCTTGGGGCCGGCGCCGGTCAGCACCACCACCCGCACGTCCTCGGCCTGGGCGGCCTCGGCGAAGGCCGCGTCCAGCGCCTGCAGGGTCTGCCGGTTCAGCGCATTGAGCTTTTCCGGGCGCTGCACGGTGAGGGTGCGGACGCCATCACGGGTGCTGATCGAAACCGGTAGGTCGGACATGCGGCTGACTCCAGAGAAAAGTTAAGAAAAAGTAAGCGGGGAACTCCCGCCACGGCCGCCGGTCCGAGTCCGGTGTCGTCGGTGGCGGAGCGCCTTGGCGACGGCTATCCTAACCCGTCGCCTCAAGCGGCATGGTTGCCCTGAGACACCCTTCCTGGAGAACTGTTTGATGAAGTTGCGTTCTATCGCGGTCGCCGTGGCCGCCCTGGCCCTCACCGGCACTGCATTCGCCCAGGACGTTTCGTCCGAGAAGGGCAAGTTGAGTTACTACTTCGGCTACGACTACGGCAACAACCTCAACGAGCTCACCGCCCGCGGCGAGCAGTTGGACATCGCCTCGGTGGTCAAGGGCCTGCAGGACGCCTTCGCCAAGCAGCAGCCGGCGATCACCGCCGAGCAGCTGAAGCCGGCGGTCGAAGCGTTCCAGAAGCGCGAGCAGGCCCGCGCCGCCGCCGCCAAGGCCGAGTACGAGAAGGCCGCCGCCGAAAACAAGACCCGCAGCGACCAGTTCCTGGCCGCCAACAAGGCCAAGGCCGGCGTGCAGACCCTGCCCAGCGGCGTGCAGTACCGCGTGATCGAGGCCGGCAGCGGCGGCAGCAAGCCGACCCAGGCCAGCACCGTGACCCTGCAGGTCGCCGGCCCGTTCCCCTACGGCCAGCGCCCGGAGACCGTGCAGCCGCACGACGTGCCGGCACTGAAGCTGAGCGAAGTGGAAATGCAGGCCATGCGCGAAACCCTGCTGCAGATGCAGCCCGGCGCCAAGTGGGAAATCACCCTGTCGCCGGACAAGGCGTTCGGTGCCGACCCGCGCACCGGCTTCCCGCCGAACGTGGCGGTGCAGTACGAAGTCAAGCTGGTCAGCGTCAAGTAATCCGCTGCGGTGACCTGGACGCGCCGGTGGTTTCCACCGGCGCGTTTTCGTTTCCGCAGGCACCGGCGCAGGTGCCGGGCCCGCCCGGCGGTTCCCCCGATGCGCGGCAAACTCGGCATCCACACCGGCATTTCCACCGTAGGTGCCGGGCTTGCCCGGCACGGGGCTTTGCCGGGAAAGCCCCATGCGCGGCAAGCCCCGCATCTACAAGGTCGCCCCATGGCATGGGCCTCTCCCGGCAATCCCCTGATACGCGGCAACCTGCATCCACGATGTTGTTTCGTGGAGTAGGCTTGCCCGGAGCCCCGCCCGATGAATGCCCCCCTCCGTGCCATACCCAGCCCCTGCATCGGAATCTGTTCGCTGGACAGTGCCGGCCGTTGCCGTGGCTGCCTGCGCACGGGCGAGGAGATCGGTGGCTGGCTGCGCATGAACGAGCTGCAGCGCCGGCAGTTGATGGACGAAGTATTGCCCGCGCGCGCGCTGGCATCCGGCTCGCTGGCCGCCGCGCTGCCGGGCCGGGAGCGGCTGCTGCGCGCGCTGGAGCCACTGGCCGCCGCACCGACCGGGCAGGGCTGGAACCGCAGCGAGCTGGCCGACCTGCTGCCGGCCGGGCCGCTGGCCGAGGCCGCGGTGCTGGCCGGGCTGGTGCCGCGGGCGCAGGGCGTGCAGGTGCTGCTCACCCGGCGCACCGAGACCCTGCGCAGCCACGGCGGCCAGGTCGGTTTTCCCGGCGGCCGCATCGAGGCGGACGACCGCAGCCCGGCGATGGCGGCGCTGCGCGAGAGCCATGAGGAAATCGCCCTGCCGCGCGAACAGGTGCAGGTGCTGGGCTACCTCGACCCGTTCCTCACCATTTCCAGCTACCGGGTCACGCCGGTGGTGGCGGTGATCGACCCCGACTTCGTGCCGGTGCCGCAGCCGGCGGAGGTAGCCGAGGTGTTCGAGGTGCCGCTGGATTTCCTGATGGACCCGGCCAACCTGCGCCAGGTCGAGATCGAGCATGCAGGCCGCATCCGCCACGTGCTCGAATACAGCTGGCCGGGGCAGCGCATCTGGGGCGCCACCGCGGCCATCCTCTACAACCTGCGTCGCCGCCTGGAGCAGAGCCCATGAATACGCCGATCGCCCCGCCGTGGACCACGCTGGTGGATGCCGCCTCGCTGGCCGCCGCCTTCGCCGCCGCGCCACCGCGCATGGTCGATGCACGCGCCACCGCCAGCACCGCGCCGCGGCTGGTGGATGCGCGCTTCTCGCTGGCCGATCCGCAGTCCGGCGCCGCGCATCATGCCGTCGGCCATATTCCCGGCGCGGTATATGCCGATCTCGACCGCGACCTGTCCGACCTTTCCCGGCAGGGCCACGGCCGCCACCCGCTGCCGGACAGCGACGCCTTCGCCGCCACGCTGGGGCGCTGGGGCATCGACGCGGACACGCAGGTGGTGGCCTACGACGCCGGTGACGGCAGCATGGCCGCCGCGCGGCTGTGGTGGCTGCTGCGATTGATCGGCCATCGCAACGTGGCCGTGCTCGACGGTGGACTGGCCGCCTGGCAGGCCGCCGGCGGGCGGCTGGAAGCCGGCGTCGAGCAGGTGCCGGCGTTGCCGCCGTACCCGGGCCGGTTCGACCTGGCGCAGGTGGCCGGCGTCGACGAGATTTCCGCGCGGCTGTCGCAATCGCCCGGCTGGCTGTTCGACGCGCGTGCCGGCGAGCGCTACCGCGGTGAAGTGGAACCGCTGGACCGCGTCGCCGGCCACGTCCCCGGCGCGCTCAACCGCCCGCTCGCACTCAACCTGCGCGATGGCCGCTTCCGCCCGGCGGCGGAACTGCGCGCGGAACTGGAACCGCTGCTGGGCACGCATGCGCCCGGCGAGGCGGTGATGATGTGCGGCTCCGGCGTCACCGCCTGCCACCTGCTGCTGGCCTTCGAAGTGGCCGGCCTGGGCGGTGCGCGGGTGTTCGCCGATTCGTGGAGCGGCTGGTCGTCCGATCCCGCGCGCCCGGTGGCGCGATCGTAGGAGCGCACCTTGGTGCGCGATGAAGCTTTCCCGGTGAAGCATCATCGCGCACCAAGGTGCGCTCCTACATGCGCTGCAATGGCACCGCCGCCAGCACGTCCTCCCACGGGAACCGCGGCCCCGGGTCGCGCTTGCGCTGCACCCGCAGCGCCGGGTCGTCGCTGGCCGGCACCTGCTCGACATCCAGTTCCTCGTGGCCGGAGATCCAGCGCAGCGACGGCAACCGTGCCGGCAGCCAGCGCAGCAGCGCGACCAATGCATCGGTCTGCGCGCGCGGATAGGGTTCGTCCATCGCCTGGTGGCGCGAATCCAGCCAGTGCGGGTAGCGGCCGCGGTTGACCAGCTCGATGCCGAGCGAGCGCGGGTTGATGCCGCGCACGTGGTGGGCCACGCGCAGCACGTCCACGTACTGGTGGATGCTGCCGTCGCGGTCGATGTAGTAATGGCCGCTGTTGCCGGTGCCGCTGTCGTAGAGCACGCGCTCGCCGTATTCGCGCGCCGTCGCCAGGTCCGGCAGCTCGGTGCAGTGGATCACCACCAGGTCGATTGCCGCCGGCTCGCGCAATGGCAGCAGCGGTTCGTAGGGCAGGGGCGCGGCGTGGATGGCGGGCATGGCGGGCATCGGGCGATGCTAGCATTGCGCCCCCGAGTGCTTCTGCCCGAATACCTGCGATGAACCGCGGCCACTGCATCCTTTCCCACGGTTTCGAAAGCGGCCCCGATGCGACCAAGGTCACCGCGCTGGCCGAGGTGGCGCAGCGGCTGGGCTGGAGCCACGAACGCCCGGACTACACCGACCTGGACGCGCGCCGCGAGGTCAGCGAAGTCGGCGACGTGCCCGCGCGCCTGCAACGCCTGGTCCAGCGGGCGGGCGAAGCCGCGCGGCAGGGCCCGGTAGTGCTGGCCGGCTCCAGCCTCGGCGCCTACGTCTCGGCGATCGCCTCGCTGCACGTGCCGGTGCGCGCGCTGTTCCTGATGGTGCCGCCGACGAAGATGGGACCGATGCCGGCGCTGGACGCGGCAGCGGTGCCGACCGGCGTCGTCCATGCCTGGCACGACGAACTGATCGCGCCGGCCGAGGTCATCGGCTGGGCGCGGGCGCGCGCGGCACGGCTGCTGCTGGTCGATGACGGCCACCGGCTGGAGAATCACGTCGAGGCCTCGGCCCGCGAATTCGAGGCGCTGCTGCAGACCTTGTAGATGCGGGGCTTGCCCCCGCATGAAGCTTTCCCGGTGAAGCCCCATGCGGCGGGGCCCGCAGGAACCACACGGGTAGGTCGGGGCCATGCCCCCGACGCGTGATGCCGGATATGCAGGGCGCCGGGGGCATAGCCCCGATCTGCCGGCAAGGCCGCCCGTTCCCGCGGGCCTGCCGCGAATGGCCCGTACAATGGCGGCCCCCGGCCCGCTGCCGTTCCCCTGTGGTATCCCCCGTGAAATTCTTCGTCTCCTGCGCCAAGGGCCTGGAATACCTGCTGGCCGACGAACTGCTGGCGCTGGGCCTGCCGCGCGCCACCGCCACCATCGCCGGGGTCAATGCCGAAGGAGAACTGCGCGACGCGCAGCGGGTGGTGCTGTGGTCGCGCCTTGCCAGCCGCGTGCTGTGGCCGCTGGCCGAGTTCGACTGTCCTGACGAAGGCTCGCTGTACCAGGGCGTGCTGGCGATGCCGTGGGAACAGCATCTGGACGCCGAGCTGACGCTTGCCGTCGATGCCCATGTCTCCGGCACCGCCATCACCCACGCGCGTTTCGCCGCGCAGCGGATCAAGGACGCGGTGGTGGACCGCCTGCGCGGGCAGGGCATGGAGCGGCCGTCGGTGAACGTCGAGTTCCCGGACGTGCGCATCAACCTGTCGTTGCGCAAGGGCCGGGCCAGCATTTCCATCGACCTCGGCGGCGGCTCGCTGCACAAGCGCGGCTGGCGGCTGGCGCAGAACGATGCGCCGCTGAAGGAGAACCTCGCCGCCGCGGTGCTGCTGCGCGCCGGCTGGCCGAAGATCCACGCCGAAGGCGGCGGCCTGCTCGACCCGATGTGCGGCGGCGGCACGTTGCTGATCGAAGGCGCGCTGATGGCCGCCGACGTCGCCCCCGGCCTGCAACGCCACGGCAGCATCCCGCCGAGCCGCTGGCGCGGTTTCGACCAGGCGCAGTGGCGCGAGCTGCTGGCCGAGGCGCGCGAGCGCGAGCGCGCCGGCCGCGCCGCGTTGAAGCAGGTCATCCACGGCAGCGACATCGACCCGCAGGCGATCCGCGCGGCCAAGCAGAACGCCGAGGAAGCCGGCGTCGGCGGGGCGATCTGGTTCGGCGCGCGCGACGTCGCCGACCTGCAGGTGCCGCCGCAGGAAACCGGTTGCGTGGTCTGCAACCCGCCCTATGACGAACGCCTGTTCGCCGACGCGGCGCTGTACCGCCGGCTCGGCGATGCGCTCAAGCGCACGGTGCCGCAGTGGCGGGCCAGCCTGCTGTGCGGCAACGCCGAACTGGCCTTCGCCACCGGCCTGCGCGCGCGCAAGACCTACCAGCTGTTCAACGGCGCGATCGAGTGCGCGCTGATCGTCTGCGACCCGATTGCGGTGCCGGCACGCGAGCACGACGGCGCGCCGCGCGAATTGAGCGAAGGCGCGCAGATGGTCGCCAACCGCCTGCGCAAGAACCTGAAGAAGTTCAAGAGCTGGCGCGCGCGCGAGGACGTTACCTGTTTCCGCGCCTACGACGCCGACCTGCCCGAATATGCGGCGGCCATCGACGTCTATCAGGAAGACGGCGGCAAGGGTCGCACCTTCCTGCACGTGCAGGAATACGCCGCGCCGGCGGCGATTCCCGACGCCGACGTGCGCCGCCGCCGCAACGAACTGCTGGCCGCCGCGCGCGAAGTGTTCGCGGTGCCGGCCGAACAGGTGGCGTTGAAAACGCGCGAGCGCGGCAAGGGCGGCAGCAAGTACGGGCGCTTCGAGCAGCGCGGCGAGTTCATCCTCGTGCGCGAGAACGATGCGCTGCTGCGGGTCAACCTGTTCGACTACCTCGACACCGGTCTGTTCCTCGACCATCGCCCGTTGCGCCGGCAGATGGCCGGGCAGGCGCGCGGCAAGCGCTTCCTCAACCTGTTCTGCTACACCGGCGTGGCCAGCGTGGAGGCGGCGGTGGCCGGTGCGGCTTCGACCACCAGCGTCGATCTGTCCGGCACCTATCTGCAATGGTGCGCCGACAACCTTGCACTCAACGGCATGGGCGGCAGCGCTCACCAGTTGGTGCAGGCCGATGCGATCCAGTGGCTGGAAGCCGAGCGCGGTCAGTTCGATGTGATCTTCTGCGACCCGCCGACCTTCTCCAACTCCGCGCGCGCCGAGGATTTCGACGTGCAGCGCGAGCAGCTGCGGCTGCTGCGCGCGGCGGTGGCGCGATTGGCGCCGGGCGGCGTGTTGTATTTCTCCAACAACTTCCGCCGCTTCAAGCTGGAAGAAAACGCGATCGCCGAATTCGCGCAGTGCCGCGAAATCAGCGCGCAGACCATCGGCCCGGACTTCGAGCGCAATGCGCGCATCCACCGCGCGTGGGAGCTGCGGCGCGCCTCCTGACTCGGGAGCTTTCCTCCAGATACATCCGGTAGGTCGGGGCTATGTCCCCGACGCCTCGCATCATGGAAGCCGTCGGGGCGGTAGCCCCGACCTACGAGGACTGCCGAAGGCCTGTCGCGACTCTTGTAGATGCGGGGCTTGCCCCGCATGGGGCATTCCCGATGAGGCCCAGTACGGGGCAAACCCCGCACCTACGACGGCAATCCGTGGGTCAGCGCATGCAGCAACAGGCCGATCAGGCCGCCGACCAGGGTGCCGTTGAAGCGGATGTATTGCAGGTCGCGGCCGACGCTCAGTTCCAGCTGCTCGACCAGCTTGGCCTCGTCCCAGCCCTTCACCGTCTGCGCGATGTGCGCGGTCACGCCGCTGCGCAGGCGCGTGGTGAGTTTCTCCGCGCCGGCCAGCATGTGCTGGTTCAGCGCGTCGCGCAGCGCCGGGTCGTCGCCGATGGCCGCGCCGAGCTTGCCGAGGCTGCGCTCCAGGTGCCCGGCCAATGCCGAATCCCCGCGCGACAAGTCCTCGCGCAGGTGCCGGTGGATGCGCTGCCACAGGCCCTGCACGTAGTCCTGCACCGCCGGGTGGTCGATCACCTGCTGCTTGAGCGCATCGACGCGTTCGGCCAGCGCCGGGTCGTGGTGCAGCCGCCGCATGTAGTCGCCGAGCCAGCGCGCATAATCCTGCCGCAGCGGGTGTGCGGGCTGCGACAGCACGTCCTGCAATTCCTCCAGCGCCGCGCGCGCCAGCCGCTCGGCCAGTGAATCGCCGATCTCGTCGATGGGCTTCACCCAGTCCACGGTACTGGCCAGCTTCGGCCATTCCTTGCGGATGTAGCGCACGATCAGCATCGATGCGCGCTGGCGCACGGCGTCGTCGTCGAGCCAGCCGGCGATGCGGGTCAGGCCTTCGTCGAGCACGCGCTGGTGGCGGTTGTCGGCGGTGAGCAGGCCGAGCAGGTCGCCGGCAGTGGCCGCGACGTTCCATTGCCGCAGCTGTTCGACGACGAAACGCTGGATGGCGGCGCGCACGGCGGTTTCATCCAGCAGGTCCAGCGCCTGCACGGCCCAGCCGCGCGCCATGCCGGCCAGCATCCGCGCCTGCTGCGGCTGCGCCAGCCAGTGCCCGAGCCGGGTGGCCGGGTCGAACACCTTCAGCTTGGCCAGCAGCGATTCCGGTTCGAGGAAGTGGTCGCGCACGAACACGGCCAGGCTGTCGGCGATGCGTTCCTTGTTGCGCGGGATGATCGCGGTATGCGGGATCGGCAGGTTCAGCGGGCGGCGGAACAGCGCCACCACCGCGAACCAGTCGGCCAGCGCGCCGACCGTGGCCGCCTCGCAGAACGCACCCACCCACGCCCACGCGCCGCGCTCGCCGTTGAGGTGGCTGGCGACGAAACCGGCCAGCATCGCCAGCAGCATCGCCAGCGCGTACAGCTTGAGCCGGCGCAGCTGCGCGCGGCGTGGATCGGCGGCACCCACGTTCAGTCCTTGTCGTCCACGCCGCGGCCGAAGCAGTGCGTGCCGGCCGGGTGCGCCCATTGCCCGGCTTGCGGCAGGCGCCAGCGTGCGCGGCGTTCACCGCTGTCGGTGGCGAAATCGGCGCACAGCTCGTAATGCGCGGCGTCGAGCGGGCGATAGCGGTAATCGCCGCCGCCGGCCGGGTCGTGGCGCGGCAGGTTGACGCCCGGTTGCGCGGCCAGCGTGTCGAGGTCGGCCGGCAGCGCCTTGTGCTCCTGCCACCATTGGTTGACGGCGATCTCCAGCGTCTGCAGGTCGCCGGTGCGGGTTTCGTCCAGCCGCAGCCGCCGTTGCTGCGCGGGCGAGTCCATCACCCACACGCCGGCGGCGATGGACAGGGCGGTGGCGATGCCGGCGGCCCACAGCACGCGGCGGCCGGAGGCCGTCTGGTCGGCGCCGGCGACCTCTTCGCGGCGCAGGTCGCGCAGGTAGTGGCCGAACACCGTGCCGGCGATGGCGGCGACCACGCCTACCTTGAGCACGAAGCGCAGGCTCAGTTCGCCGCCGAGCAGGTTGAACACCAGCGTGGTCAGGTCGCCGATCAGCACCGCGGCGGCGACGAACAGGGTCAGGTAGGTGAGCCAGCGGCGGATCGGCGACAGGCGCTTGATCGGATGCCTGGCGACGTCGTGGGCGAGATGGCGGGCGACGAAGGCGAATACCGGGAAGGCGATGACCAGCGCCGACAGCGACCAGCGGATCGAGCCGGTGCGCCGCAGCACCTGCCATTGCGCGTCGGCCGGGTCGGGCAGCAGGTGTTCGAGCAGCGCGAACAGCAGGCTGCCGAGGTTCCAGGCGAAGAAATACAGCGCGCTGAACAGCAGCAGGTAGAGGAAGGCTTCGCGCGCGGACAGCGAGGCGCGCGGGCGCGGCACCGGCAGCGCGAAGTCCACCTCGGCCCAGCCGTCGAGCACGCCGCGGACCTGCTCGGCGCTCCAGCCGGCGGCCAGCAGCGCCTGCGTCACCTGTTCGCGGTCGTGGCCGCGCATCAGCGCGTCGCGGACGAATTGCTCCAGTTCCGGGGATGCGGAGGCCATCGCGGGTTCCTCGTGGGAGATGGCGCATGGTTACCGGCTTGCCGGTGCGAGTGCAATTACGCGGTCGCACGCTGATGCAGGTGCGGGGCCTGCCCCGCACGGGGCTTCCCCGGTAAAGCTTCATGCGGGGCAAGCCCCGCATCCACGCGGGCTGGACGAGCAGCGGCGTAGGTCGGGGCTACTGCCCCGACGCCCTGGGCATCCGGTGCGAAGCTGTCGGGGGCGTAGCCCCGACCTACGGCTGGGGTTTTCCCGGTGAGGCCTGGGGCAATCCGGTTTCGACCTTCTCCGTTGCGGCGGCGGCCAGCCGCGCGCGCAGCGCGTCCAGTTCCATGCGCAGCGCCTGGTTCTCGGCGGTCAGCGAGGCCACGCGCTGGCGCAGCGCCTCCAGTTCGCCGTCGTCCGCCACGTTGGCCGTTGGCGTTGCCGCTTCTTCCGGCGCAGGCTCGGGCTTCGGCTTGCGCCGAGCTTCGCGCACGCGTCTGGCCGCCTGCTTCAGTTCCTCCTTGCCGCCTTGCGCCGCCGCGCGCTGTTCCTCTTCCGGCAGGCTGGCGACCACCGCCGCGGCGCTGATCGACAGCGCGCCGGTCTTCACCGCCTCGACCACTTCCGGCGCGGCGTGGCTGTGGATCTTCTCGATCATCGCCACCTGGCCGGCGCTGAGCTTGGCCTCGCGCGCAAGTTCGGCCTTGGACAGCTTCGGCGCCGGTTCCCACGGCGGCATGTCGGCGTCGGTGCCGGATGCGGCGGGCGCGGCCTCGCCTTCGCTCTCGCGGCGCAGCTGCTCCTGTTCGGCGGCATGGCGCGCATCGAGGATCGCGCGCTTGCGCAGCGCCAGCACGCCGCGCTGGAAGTCGGACACGCTGCGCCGGCCCAGGTGCTGCTCGATCATCCACAGGTGCACGTCTTCCATCGTCCGGAAGCGGGTGTTCTGCACGGTGTTGAACGGCAGGCCGTGCTTCATGCAGATGCCGTAGCGGTTGTGGCCGTCGATCAGCACGTTGCCCCACAGCACCAGCGCATCGCGGCAGCCCTCGGCGAGCAGGCTGCGCTCCAGCGCGTCGTGCTCGTCCGGCGTCAGCGGGTCGATGTAGGCCTTGAGTTCTTCGTTGACGATGATGTCCATGCATGCTGACGGTGAAACGTGGGCCGGCATTGTAGTGAGGATGCTTCCCCGATGGTTGCAGCGGCAACCGGGAATGCCGCTCCGACAGGCCACCGGCGGCTGTTTTCTTGCTTAGAATCGGCGTTCCCCACGACGGCTTCCGGTATTCCCCAGATGACTTCTTCCCCCGCCCCGCTGCGCGGCAGCATCGTCGCGCTCGTCACGCCCATGCACGAGGACGGCAGCGTCGATTACGACGCGCTGCGCCGCCTGATCGACTGGCACGTGGCCGAGGGCACCGACTGCATCGGCGTGGTCGGCACCACCGGCGAATCGCCGACGGTGAACGTGGACGAGCACTGCCAGATCATCCGTGTGGCGGTGGAGCAGGCCGCCGGGCGGGTGCCGGTGATGGCCGGCTGCGGCGGCAATTCCACCGCCGAGGCGATCGCATTGGCGCGGTTCGCGCGCGAGGTCGGCGCCAGCAGCCAGTTGCAGGTGGTGCCGTACTACAACAAGCCGGGGCAGGAGGGGCAGTACCGCCATTTCAAGGCGATCGCCGAGGCCACCGGCGATCTGCCGATCGTGCTCTACAACGTGCCCGGCCGCACCGTGGCCGACCTGCAGCACGACACCGTGCTGCGGCTGGCGCAGGTGCCGGGCATCGTCGGCATCAAGGAGGCCACCGGCAACCTGGAGCGTGCGCAGTGGTTGATCCGCGAGGCGCCGGAGGGCTTCGCGGTGTATTCGGGCGACGACGCCACCGCGGTGGCGCTGATGCTCTGCGGCGGCCACGGCAACGTCAGCGTGACCGCCAACGTGGCGCCGCGGCTGATGCGCGAGCTGTGCGCCGCGGCGCTGGCCGGCGACGTGGCGGCGGCAATGGCGATCCAGCGACGGCTGCTGCCGGTGCACCGGCAGATGTTCGTCGAGGCCAACCCGATCCCGGTGAAGTGGGCGCTGGCGCGCATGGGCCGTTGCGGCGGCACGCTGCGGTTGCCGATGACCGAGCTGGAGCCGGTCAACCAGGCCAGGCTGGAAGCGGCGCTACGCGAGGCGGGCTTGCTGGCCTGAGCGCCCGCCGCTCTGGAGGCGGGTTCGGCATGCCGGCTGGCGCAGGTGCCGGCCGCTCGCGTCTTCGACGAATGCATCGGTAAAGGCGGCCGGGATCGATCCGGTGGATCGATCCCGGCCGGTACCGCCCACGGGCCGCGGACCGGCCGGAGCAGTGCCGCCTCACGCGCCGGCCGTCAATCCTTTTCCAGCGCGACCACTTCGCCGGTGGCCGGGTCCAGGCGCACCTTCACCTTGGAGCCCTCGGCGGTCCGGCCCTTGGCCTTCCACAGGCCGTCGTCGAGTTTCACGCCATGCACGCCGCTGTAGCCGGCCGCGGCCAGCTGCGCGCGGATGTCGGCTTCGCCCAGCTGCGGGACCGCCTTGGCCGGGTATACGGTGCCGTTGGTCGGGTCCAGGCGCACGTCCACGTGTTTGCCATTGGCGCTGGTCGCTTCCGCCTTCCACATGCCGTCTTCGAACTCCAGGTCCTCCACCTCGGTATAGCCCTGTGCCTCCAGCTGTGCACGCACCTGCGGCGCGGTGAGCGCGTCCTGCGCCCGGGCGACGCCGGCGGCGGCCAGTGCAAGGGCCGCGGCAAGAAGGGCGGTATGTAGCGGTCGATCGTTCATCGGTCTGCTCCTGTGGTTTCGTCGCGCTTTCCACGCAGCGCCGATACTGGCAATGGCCTCCTGTACCCGGCCGTGAACCAGCGCGGATGCGTCGTGTCGCGGTCCGGGGCGGTTAACCGACGTGGACGGCAGGGGAAGAAAACGTTCGGCGGACGTGGGTTTTCCGTCGGCGCGCGGTGAAGGCGGCGCGCGCTGGTGGCGATTGCAACCAATGCCGGCCGCGACGCGACGCCGTGCCAGAATCACCGCCACTTCCCCATTGGCAATCCGATGACGCCTTCCACCGCCGCCCCCGTCGCCAACTCCCCGGGCCGCGTACTGGCGGCCAGCCTGGTCGGCACCACCATCGAGTTCTTCGACTTCTACATCTACGCCACCGCGGCGGTGCTGGTGTTCCCGAAACTGTTCTTTCCCGAGAGCAGCGAGAACGCGGCGATGCTGCAGTCGCTGGCGACCTTCGCGGTGGCCTTCATCGCGCGGCCGGTGGGCTCGGCGCTGTTCGGCCACTACGGCGACCGCATCGGCCGCAAGGCCACGCTGGTGGCGGCGTTGCTGACGATGGGCCTGTCCACGGTGGCGATCGGCCTGCTGCCCACCCACGACCGCATCGGCCTGGCGGCGCCGGCGCTGCTGGCGCTGTGCCGGTTCGGGCAGGGCCTGGGGCTGGGCGGCGAATGGGGCGGGGCGGTGCTGTTGGCCACCGAGAACGCGCCGCCGGGCAAGCGCGCGTGGTACGGCATGTTCCCGCAGCTGGGGGCGCCGCTGGGGTTCCTGCTGTCGGCCGGCATCTTCCTGCTGCTGGGCAAGGCGATGGACGATGCGGCATTCCTCGCATGGGGTTGGCGCGTGCCGTTCATCGCCAGCGCGCTGCTGGTGATCGTCGGCCTGTGGGTGCGCCTGAACATCCACGAGACACCGGATTTCCGCAAGGCGATGGCAACCGGGCAGCGGGTGCGCCTGCCGATGCGCGAGGTGCTGGCCGGGCATGGCTTCGCGGTGGCGGTGGGCACGCTGGCCGCGTTCGCCACCTTCGTGCTGTTCTACCTGATGACGGTGTTCACGCTGGGCCACGGCACCACGAAGCTGGGGTACACCCGCGAGGACTTCCTGCTGATGCAGATGGTCGGCATCCTGTTCTTCGCCGCCGGCATCCCGTTGTCGGCGTGGTACGGCGACCGTCGCGGCACGGTGCATACGATGCTGCTGGCGACGCTGGCGATCTTCGCGTTCGGCCTGTTGTTCCAACCGTTGTTCCAGGCCGCGCACCCGTGGCAGGTAATCGGCTTCCTGTCGCTGGGCCTGTTCCTGATGGGCCTGACCTATGGCCCGTGCGGCACCATGCTGGCCAGCCTGTACCCGGTGCAGGTGCGTTATACCGGCGCGTCGCTGTCGTTCAATCTGGCCGGCATCCTCGGCGCCGCGCCCGCCCCCTATGCGGCGACGTGGCTGGCCGGGAAGTTCGGCATTGCCGCGGTGGGCTGGTACCTGTGCGCGACGGCGCTGGTGACCGGCCTGGCGTTGTGGGCGATAGGGCGGCGCAATGCCGCCAGCAAGGCATAGGCGGCTTGTCTGGCGGAGCCTGGGGCGGGGCACGCACGCGGTGGCGTGATTGCAGGCGAGAGGGCCCGGATTCCCCTCAGTGTGTCGCCAGCAGCCCGCGTATGCGCGCCAGTTCCGCCTTGTCGCCGCCAGCGGCTTCCATTGCCTGCTCGGCAAGGCCATCCAGCAGATGCCGGGCTTCTTCGCGTTGCCCCTGTTCGATCAACGCTTCCGCCAGCGACATGCGGAAACTTTGCGCGGCGGCATTGTTCTCGCCGAAGCGCTGGCGAAGGCCATGCTCGGCCTTGCGCAGCAGTGCGATGCCGGTGCGCTGTTCGCCGCAGTTGTATTCCTTCAGCCCGAGGTTGCCGATTTCGACCAGCGTGGCCTGCTTGTCTTCGCCATAGCGCGCCGCCATGCGTCGCGTCACGTCACGCTGGATCGGGAGGGCAGCTGGGCAATTGTCGGCCATGTCGTGGATGCTGGCGATGGTGGAGCGCTGCACCAGCGTCTGGTAGTTGTCGGGACCGTAGACCTTTTCCGAAGTGGCCGCCGCTGCCTCGGCCAAGGGGAGCGCTTCGCCGTACTTCCCCTGGTTCCGCAATGCGCGGGCCAGGTTCATCTGTACGTTGGCGACGAGGGTCTCGCCGATGCGGTCCTTGGCGAACAAGGGATCGGCCAGTATCGACCGCATCAGGACGATGGCCTTGTCCGTTTCGCCGGAACGGGACAGTGCATCAGCCAGATTGTCGCGGATGGTGATGGCACGCTGCTCGTCCATGGGGAACAAGCGGCGCTGCAATGCATCGGCGCGTACCCAGGCGGGCAACGCCTGGCTGATCTGCATTTGCTGGTGATGGAATGCAGCGCGGGCGATGGCTGCGGACAATGCCAGTTCGCCATCCTGCCGCAGCCGTGCACCGGCCTTGGCGTCGGTTTCTTCCAGCAACCTGCTGGCTTCTCCGAAATCGGTGTTGCGGCTGGTGTAGGCCAGCGTACGCACAAGCGCGTAAGCGGTACGCAGGGACAATTCGTTATCCGCGCCGAAGGCGGCAGTGAAATCGCGTAGTGCCGCACGCAATTCTTCGGCACTGCGCTCGCCATTACCCAGCGCGCCCCACGATTGCCCCAGCGCGGCGTGGATACTGCCGTTGGTTGCCGGATCGCGCCCGAACTTGTCGTCGATTTTCCGGGAAGCCACGTCCAGCATGTCCTTGATGGTGGGGTTGCCCTGAAAGGCGGCGCCACCAAGCGCGACCATGCCAATCAGGTCGTTGCTGAGGAATGCGACCACTGCCTCGGCCCGCGCCGCCTGTTTTTCGGCAATGTCGCGCTGTTGCTTGGCGATGCGTTG
Source organism: Stenotrophomonas daejeonensis (assembly GCF_001431505.1). GTDB lineage: Bacteria > Pseudomonadota > Gammaproteobacteria > Xanthomonadales > Xanthomonadaceae > Stenotrophomonas > Stenotrophomonas daejeonensis. The sequence goes on along the minus strand of NZ_LDJP01000068.1, from coordinate 48,247 downwards.
CTGCTGTTCGCTGTACCGCCAGAAATACAGGCTGAAACCCAGTCCGAGCACCAGCGTGGCGAAGGCGGTGACCACCCATGGTCGCCGCGCGCGGGTACGTTCCAGCGCCTGCCGCAGCGCAGCGGCATCGCGCTCGGCCTGCTGCTGTCGTTGTTGTTCGGAGCGACGTGTTTCCAGTTGCCGCAATTGCTGCGCCAGCTCGGCCACGCTGGCGTGGCGGCGGGCGGGGTCCAGGTCGGTGGCGCGAGCGATGTCTTCGCACAGCAGAGGGTCATCGATCGCGCGCTCCCAGCCCGGCGCCAGCGGTTGGTGCAGGTCGCCGACCACGAGCTGGTAGAGAACCACGCCCAATGCATACAAGTCGCTGCGGATGCTGGCCGGTTGCCCGGCAATCAGTTCCGGGGCCAGGTACAGCGGCGTGCCGGAGGTGTCGGTGCGGGTGGTGGTCAGGCCCAGCGAGGTGATGCCCAGCTCTGCCAGCCGTTCCGGGTGCAGCAGGCGGCTGTTGCCGAAGTCGGTCAGGCGCGTGCGCCAGCCTTCGCCCTGTGCGGCCACCAGCACGTTGGAGGGCTTGAGGTCCTTGTGCAGCACGCCCACGCCGTGCGCGGCGGCCACGGTGTCGGCGATTTGCAGGAACAAGTGCAGCCGCTGCTGGCGCGGCAGCGCGGCCAGTCTGCCGTCCTGCTCGGCCCACTCGGGCAGCGATTGCCCGCCGTACTCGCATTCGAGAAAAAAGGGTGGCGATTCGAAATTCCAGTCCAGCACCCGTGCCAGGTCGTCGCGCTCACCGAGGCTGTCGCGCAATACCCGCGCCAGCGTGGCCTCGCGCTTGATCGAGGACAGCCGCTCGCCGTCCAGCGCGAACTTGAACACCCGCCCATCGCGGCTGCGCGGGTGCCGCGCCAGCCAGACCTCGCTGCCGAGGGTACGGCCGAGCAGGCGTTCGAGCAGGAAATGGGGACGCTCCGGCACCGCCTGTCCGGCGACCAGTTCCAGCCCGCTGGCGGTGCGCTGGCCCACAGTGACCCGCTCCATGGGGCCGTCGAAACGGTAGCCGATACGCGGCACGGTGACGATGCGTGCCTCGCCGGCCGCCTCCAGTGCCTTGCGCAACTTGCCTACGGCGGTGGACAGCACGTGATCCACCGTTGGCCGCCCGACCCAGACCTGGTCGAACAGTTCCTGCTTGGTCACCACCTCGCCGACGTGGCGCAACAGCAGCGACAACACTTCCAGCGGCCGGTTCTCCATTTCCACCGCCAGCCCGGCGATGCGCAGTTCGCGCTGGGCCTCGTCGTACTCCACCGGGCCGAAACGCCAGCGGTACAGGGTGGTGGGCGGCGTATAGGAAGTGTTCATGTGACCGGAGTATGGGCGGCGTGGACGGCGAGGGGCAATACCGCTCCGGATCCCGGGTTGAAATTCAAGTTGTTGATTCAAAAGGCCATGCGTGAGGGCGTTGAATGCCTTGAAGGTTTCTTGAAAGTGGCGTGAGGACTTGGGGCGAGGCCGGTGCCCAGCATCGCCCCGTCCCGTCGCCGAGGAACCACGTGCATGAAAGCCGCAAGACTTGTCGTCACCGCTGTTGCCGTTTCCCTGCTGGCCGCGTGCGCGAAGGAGCATGAAATCACCCTGCCGAGGAATGGCGGGGCCAGCGACGAGGTCTACCGGATCAATACCTCGCACGTGGTCGACCGCCCCTACTTGGTGGATGGCGAACCGTTTTCCGGGGTGGTGGTGGGGCGCAGGGGCGAGCAGGTGGTGTTCCGCGCGCAGATGCGCGACGGGCGCAAGCAAGGTGTGCAGGAATTGTTCTACGACAACGGCAAGCCGCGAAGCCGCGAGAAGGTGGCCTGGGACGAAAAGGACGGCACGCGCCACACCGGCGATTCGGAAAGCTGGTGCGAGAACGGCGAGCGCCGCTCGCTGACCGAGTACAGCCGCAAGGGAACGGAGCAACTGCGAAGGAGCTGGGATTGCGAAACCGGCAAGCTGGTGGCCGAGACGAAGTTCGATGCCGAGGGCCGGAACGACGGCGAACAGAAGGAATGGATGCCCGAGGGCACGCTGGTCGAGCAGGCGTCCTGGAAGGCTGGTGTCCTGGATGGCGACAAGCAGACCTGGACGCCGGAAGGCACGCTGGTGGAGCATGCCCGCTACCGTGGCGGCAAGCAGCAGGGCTTGCAGGAAGCCTGGTACGCCAGCGGCAAGCCCGCCCGCCGCGGAGAGTATGCCGACGGCAAACCCGTTGGCCGCCATGAAGCCTGGGCCGAGGATGGCCGCCTGATGGAAGCGGGCAGCTACGGCGCCGACGGCAACAAGACCGGCATGTGGCTGGAAAAAATTGGCGATGACAGCGTCACCCTGCATTACGGGCCCGATGGCCTGGTGCCGGTGGAATTGCTGGAGGCGTGGATATCGGCGCTGACGCGCCCCGATCCGCAGGTGGTGGCCTTCTACCTGGGCGAGGGCAAGCTCAAGTTGAGCGATGCCTTGCCGGCGGATTGCTGCGACGGCGGCCCGGCCTATGGCCGCCGACGCGCCTACGATTTCCCTCTGCACACCTGGACCTATCCGGTGGTGTTCGCCGACGACGCGGTGTTGTCGCTGCTGCTGGAAAAAGGCGCGGACATCGATCAGGCCGACAGCGAGGGCACCACGCGCCTGTTGCGCTGCGCCCGGCGCTACCGCCCCGATGCGGGAAGCAGCCCGGCCTACGTCTGCACGCCGGCGCAATTGCGGGCCTTGCTGGCCCGGGGCGCGAAAGCCGGGGTCGTGGATCGGCAAGGGCGCAACGCGCTCCATTACCTGTTGAACGTCGGTTCGTTGGACGACAAGGGCGACGTGTTCGGCCGCGGCGCTGACGAGCAGCGCCAGACGCGGGTGGACTTGCTGGCGGCGCTTGCCAAGGCGGGCGCGGACATCAACGCCGCCGACGCTGAAGGCTGGACGCCGCTGGTGCGGGCGCTGAAGTCGCGCCGCGTCGACCTGGTCAAGGCGGTCCTCGCCGCCGGCGCGCGCGCAGACGGCCCCGGCCCCGGCGATACCAAGGCCGTGCACTGGGTATTCCTGGACGAAACCAACCGCTACAACATCCGCGGCGATTTCGTCGCCGACGTGTTGCCGCTGCTGGCGGCGGCCGGCGCCGACGTCAACGCCCCGCTGGACTGGGACGGGCAGCCGGTGACCCTGCGCGACCTGGCCGTGCGCCACGGCCTGATCGACGTGGTGCGGGTGATCGAGCAGCAGGCCAGGCCGGCGCAACCGTGATTTCCTCAACCAACCGGAGCATCCGCATGACTATCAAACGCTTTGCGAGAAACACCGCCGCCGTGCTGCTGGTTTCCGTGTTTGCCGCATGCGGCAACGGCTTCGCCGGCGAGTACGGCCATTCCGTCAACGGCACGTGGGAAACCATCATGACCTTCAAGGGCAACGGCGAAGTGGAGCTGGACATGATGGGCAACATCATGGTCGGCAAGTACGAGGTCAAGGACGGCAAGGTCTACATCACCGGCGGCAAGGGCGGGCAGACGCAGGCCTTCCGCATCGACGAGCAGGGCTGCATCGACGGCGGCATGCTGTTCGGCACGATGTGCAGGAAGCAGTGAAGACCACCAACGACCGGACAAGGGGGACACCACCATGAACGTACGCGAATTGCTTTTCTTCGACTCGATGGTCACGCCGAAGATCATCACCTTCATCTACTGGCTGCTGCTGGCCGCCGCCGTGCTGGGTGGCCTGAGCACGGTGGTCACCGCCTTCGGCATGTTCCGCTACAACGGCTGGGCCGGGTTTGGCATGCTGGTGGTCTCGCCGTTCGTGGTCATCCTCGGCGTGCTGGTGGCGCGCATCTACTGCGAGATCATGATCGTGCTGTTCAAGATCAACGAGGCCCTGCAGGACATCCGCAGGAAGCCGTGAGGCAGCCGCCTTTGGGTATCGGCGGAGGGCGGCGCGCGGGCGCGGCCCTCGTTCCGGCCCGGTGGCCATCGGGAGACTGCAGGCATGGGGCGCATGGGCGGATTCCGCCTTCCGGCAGGCATGGCCGCGCTGTTCGCGGCCGCGTCGGCGTACGCGCAGCAACCGCCCGCGGGCGCTGCGCAGCTGATCGCGCAGTGGGGCCGCGAGGTGGTGGAGGACAACTGTTCGGGCGGCGGCTTCCGCGCCACCGGGACGCCGGCGAAGGTCGTGTTCCACGTGGACTTCAATGCCGACCGGGTGCCGGACTACGTGCTGGCGCCGGGCTTCGATTGCACGATGGACGGTGAGCCGGCATATGCGATCTTCGGGCCGCAGGTGCCGTGGGCGCTGGTGCTGTCCGGTGGCGGCGACGGGAGCGAAGGTTCCGGCTGGGAGCTGCTGCGCTTCCGCAACAGCGAGGCGCACGAACCGGTGGTGCGGCAGGTGGATGGTCACCCGGCCCTGATCCTGTCCGACGCCGGCCCCGGCCTGTGGCAACCGGCCTATGCCACCTATGCCTGGGCGGCGTTCCAGGGGACGGGCGGCATGACCGCGGTGGCGTGGTTCGACGCCGACGGCCGTCGCATCGATAAGGATGGCACCGCCCTCGGCGTGCCGCGCGACGGTGGCGATGTGGCCGCGCCGGTCCCGCCGCGGCAGCACCTTCCACTTTTCCCATGACGGCAGGTGCCACGGGCGGTCAGGATCGTATGAGCGAGAGCGACATGAAGCCAATTACCGGAAAACATCGCAGCATTCCCACGTGGCTGGTGCTGCTTTGCCTGCTCGCCCTGCCGGCATCGGCATGGCCGCAATCCGGGCCGACCACCGGTTCGCCCGAATACCTGGGTTCCTTCCCGTCGGCGGAAAAAGTGCGTGCCGACATCATTGCCAGCGCGGGAGACGCCAGGCCGGAGGAGATCGAGGGGCGCGTCGAGGGACGCCTGCGGACGCTGGCCAATGCCCTGGAGCACTCCTGGAAGACCGGATACACCAACCGGGAAACCGGATTGCCCATCATGGGAATCGGCAGCGCACCGCCTGCGGCAAAACGGTTGCACGAGGAATATTCGCAGCAGTACGTGGCCATCTACCGGAACGCGAATGACAAATACCCCGATTGCGGGTTGCCGACCAAGCTGCTTTATTTCATCGGCCTGCGCCCCTGCAAGTTGGTCAACTACCGCCTGGCCAGGGACGATTACGACGGCACGTACCGCAACAACGAGGCCGCGTCCATCGAGATCGCGCAGCTGTATTTCCCCGAGGCGGTCCGCGAGCTGTTCGTGGAAACCAGCGGTGGCGACGGGAAATACATGTCCCGCCACCAGGTGTCCGTCGGGAAGGAACAGCGCCAGGCCGAACAGTCGCGGCAGCGCGCCGAGGCGTTCTGGAAACAGGCTCCGAGGCTGGTTCCCCGCGCGCTTGCGCTGTTCATCGTGGCGTTGTTCCTCTGGCTGGCCTGGCGGCGCGCGCGTCCCAACGGCCCCAGAAGCAAGGACCGGGTCAATCCGATCATCGACATCGAGGACCTGTACCTGTTCGCCCGCAGGGGGCGTGTCTTGGGAGCGCATGAACGGACCAGCCTGCATGCGGAAACCACCACGACCACCAGCGGTGGCGGTGGCTACATGCATCAGGGATCCGGGTGGATTTCCGCGCCCAGCAGCAACACGACCACGACGGTCACCTCCACGCAGCACCAGACATTTTTCATCCGCGAAGACGGTGGCAGCGAACTGGAAGTGAAGTTCGTCGATCTGGATTTCTCGGTGCGTACCGACAACCGCGTCGCCATCGTCTACGCCGGGGACAAATGGTCGCGGTGCGGCATCCCGGTGGCCGCGGTCAACCTGGATACCGGGAACTGGGCCATCCAGCGCAACCGGGTGAAGGCGGTTCGCGTGGGGACGAGCGAGTCCGAAAGGAAAACGTTCGTTCTCGGCAGCATTGCCGTGGCGTTGATCGCCTTGGGCTACGCGGTGGTAGGGCACTGGGGGCCGGGCTTCCTTGTCGCCGGGCTGGTCGCGGCGGCGGTGGGTATCCTGGGGGGCAGGAGCGGGGTGTCGCGGGCCGCCATCGCGGAGCGGGTGGATGCCTGCACGCGGGAAATCGCCGCCGGGCGATGAAGTCGGGCAGGGCGGGAGCGTCAGCGCTTCATCGTGGAAGAACCACGGGCGACGGCTGCCGCCGCGCATCCAGTGCGACGACGCGCCCGGCGATGGCCGGCAGCGTGCGCAGCGCCGGCCGGCTGACGCGGGGCTCCATCGCGCGACAATGGCCCGGATCCCGTTCCCCCTGACCGGAACCGTGCCAACCTGTATGCGGAAGCGCTTCCGATCTTGTCAAGTGAGCGATTTCCGGATTTCGACCCGTCATCACGGGAGCATTCCAATGAACATCAAGCCAATGAAAATCAAGAACGTTCGTGGTGCTGGCTTCGCCGTCGGTGGCGTGCAGCAAGGCGATGCTGGACGAGGCGTGGTCGCTGCGAAGGGAGGGAGGACGTCATGAGGGCGAAATGGATTCCACGTTGCCTGGCCGCGGTGTTGCTGCTGGCCGGCACCGCGAGCGCGCAGACCGGGCGCGATGCCGAATCCCTGCGCCATTACCCCTCGCCCGAGCGGGTACGGGCCGATCTCGTCGCCAATGCGGGCAAGACCAGACCGCAGGAGCTCGAAGGGCGGATAGCGGGCCGGCTGCAGATGCTGGAGGGAATGCTTTCCAACACGTACAGCCGCAATGGTGGCTATCCGCGCGGCTTCGAGCAGGCGCCGGCCAGGGCCGTGCAGCTGTCCCGTGCGTACAGACTGGAGTACTCGAACCTCTTCAGCCACAAGGAGAAGTTGAACGAGGGCCAAAGAACCGGATGCAACGACAGGAGCCAGAACACGGCAGGCCAATGCGTCTACTGGAACTTCAGCGAGGCGGAGGAAGCGTACAGATACGATCTGGATCAGACCCGGGCCGTTCTGGAACTGTATTTCCCCCGGAAGTATCACGAACGGCTGCTCGACCGCTCGCCCCATGCGATGCGCCTGAGGGTCGAGGCTGAAAGGGAAGCCCAGCAGGCGCGCATCGTGGCGGAGGAAGCGGCGGCGTCGGACAAACGCACGGCCAGGTTGGCGTGGGGGGGCGGCAGTCTGGTATTCCTGCTGTTCTCGCTCGCCATTGCCGGCGGCGGCCTGCTGATGATCGTGAAAGCCGGCAGGATGGGCCACGCCATAAGCAAGTACGAATTCGACAACAGGACCGATGGCGGCGTGGTGCAGTTCGAAAGTTACGAGGCCGCGCAGCAGCACAAGCTCAAGCGCCAGGGCGGTGGATGCCTCCTCTCCGCGGGCATGATGCTGTTCGTGGTCGGGCTGGTGATGTCCCTGGTGGCGGTCTTGCTGGTAGTCGGGTCGATTGCCGGCTGAGCAGGGAGGCCGGGCAACCGGAATCGGCATGCGGCGGGCCCGGGCCCATGCTTATTGCACGCGGGAAATCGCCACCGGGCGCTGATGCCGGGTGGGTCGGGAATGGTGGTTCATCGTGGAAGGGCTGCGGGCAACGGCTGCCGCCGCGCATCCAGCGCGATGACGCGCCCGGCGATGGCCGGCAACGTGCGCAGCGCCTGCCGGCTGATGCGTTCGTAGAACTGCACGAAGCGCTCCACCTGCGCCCGGTTCATGCCGGTGCGGCCAGGGGAGGCCTGTCGCAGGCCCTGTTCCTGTTGCCAGCGCCACTGCGGCACCACCTCGAAACCGGGCGGTTGCAGGAACCACAAGGTGTCGATGCGCGCCCACAGTGCCGGGTAGTCGCGCGCCAGGGTGCGGTTGCACCAGCGGCGCCATTCGCCGCCGCTGTCCTCGTCGCGTTCCAGCACGTTGACCGGCTCGTCCAGTGCCGCCTCGTCCTCGGCGGGGGTGCCGAGGAACCAACCTTCGAACACCACCAGGTCGGCACGGGCATCGCTGCGTGGCCATTGCGCCTGCGGCAGGCGTTCGTCGGCCAGCTTGTCGAAGCGCGGCAACGCGATTGCTTCGCCGGCGCGCAGGGCGTCCAGCGTGCGCAACGCCAGGGCGAGGTCGTGCGTGCCGGGCGGGCCGCGGGTGGCCAGCAGCGGGTGCACGTCGCGGGCCAGAGCCTGGCGTTCCGAGCGGGGCAGGTAGAAGTCGTCGATCGAGACGGTCGCCGCGCGCAATCCGCGTGCCGCGGCCGATGCGGCAACCTGCGCCGCCAGCGTGGATTTGCCGGTGCCCTGCAGGCCGCTGATGCCCAGCACCGGCACGTGGCCGACGCGCAGCGCCAGCGTCGCGTCCAGCGCCTCGGCGACCAGTGCCGGCGCGAAACCGGCGGGGTGCGATGGGGGCTTCATCGCGCGACAATAGCCCGAATCCCGCTCCATCGAACCGGAACCATGACCGACCTGTACGCAGAAGCGCTTTCGACCTTTGCCCAGTTGTTCGATGAGGCCAAGGCCGGCAAGGAGATCGACGCCACCGCGATGACCGTGGCCACCGCCGACACCGACGGCCGGCCATCGGCGCGCACCGTGCTGCTCAAGGACTTCGACGAGCGCGGCTTCGTGTTCTACACCCACCTGCACAGCCGCAAGGGCCGCGAGCTGCACGAGAACCGGCAGGCGGCGTTGCTGTTCCTGTGGCGCAGCCTGCGCGAGGCCGGCATCCAGGTGCGGGTGGAAGGCGACGCGCAACTGGTGGCGGAGGCCGAGGCCGATGCCTATTTCGCCACGCGGCCGCGCATGAGCCAGATCGGCGCGTGGGCGTCGGTGCAGTCGCAGCCGCTGGCCTCGCGCGAGGAGTTCGAGCAGCGCCTGCGGAATTTCGAGGCACAGTTCGAGGGCCGCGAGGTGCCGCGCCCGGACGGGTGGAGCGGCATCCGCGTGGTGCCGCGGCGCATCGAGTTCTGGTACGGCGCCAACTTCCGCCTGCACGAGCGCTGGTGCTACGAGGCCGATGCCGCCGGCGCATGGAGCAAGCGGCTGCTGTATCCGTGAGCAGCATGCGCCTGCACCCGGTCTACCGCATCACCGTGTTCGTGCCGCCGGCACAGCTGGGGGCGCTCAAGCGCGGCATCCTCGCGGTGGACGACCTGGCCGCAGGTGGTTACGCGCATGGCATGTGGGAATCGGCACCGGGGCGTGAGCAGTTCCGCGTGCAGCCCGGCACCGCCAGCGCCGCCGGCCAGCCCGGCGAACTGGTGCGCGAGGCGACGGTGCGGCTGGAGTTCTGCATTCCGCGCGACCCGGTGCGGTTGCAGCGGTTGCTGGACGAGGGCATTGCCGCGCACCACCCGTGGCACAGCCCGGCGGTGTTCGTCGAGGCCGTGGAATTCGCCGCGCCATGACCGGCCCGCGCCGCATCGTCTGCCTGACCGAGGAACCGACAGAGACCCTGTACGCGCTGGGCGAGCAGGATCGCATCGTCGGCATCAGCGGCTTCACCGTGCGCCCGCCGCAGGCACGGCGCGAGAAGCCCAAGGTCAGCGCCTTCACCAGCGCCAAGGTAGAGGAGATCCTCAAGCTCCAGCCCGACCTGGCGATCGGTTTTTCCGACATCCAGGCCGACATCGCCGCCGAGTTGATCCGCCGCGGGGTGGAGGTGTGGATCGCCAACCACCGCAGCGTCGCCGGCATCCTCGACTACGTCCGCCGGCTCGGCGCGCTGGTCGGGGTGGCCGCGCGCGCCGAAGCCTATGCCGATGAACTGCAGCGCAGGCTGGACGCCATCGCCGCGCAGGCGGCGCGGTTGCCGCGGCGGCCGCGCGTCTACGTGGAGGAGTGGGACGAACCGATCATCACCGGCATCCAGTGGGGTGCCGAACTGGTGGAGATCGCCGGCGGCATCGACGTGTTCCCGGAACTGTCGCGCGAGCCGCTGGCGAAGGCGCGCATCCTTGCCGATGGGGCCCCGGTGGTCGCGCGCAACCCGGACATCATCATCGGCTCGTGGTGCGGCAAGAAGTTCCGCCCCGAACGGGTGGCGGCAAGGCCGGGCTGGGCGGCGATCAACGCGGTGCGCGACGGCGAGCTGCACGAGGTCAAGTCGCCGATCATCCTGCAGCCGGGGCCGGCGGCGTTGACCGATGGCGTGCAGGCGATCGCGGCCATCGTCCAGCGCTGGGCGCAGCGGAAGCCGTAGTGCGGGGCTTGCCCCGCACGGGCTTTGCCGGTAGAGCCTCATGCGGGGCAAGCCCCGCATCTACGGGATGCTGGTCGATACCTGTGGCCGGGGCTGGCGGCGCTGACCGGATGGTGTGCAGGCGATCGCGGCCATCGTTCAGCGTTGAGCGCAGCAGCGCCCGTAGGAGCGCACCTTGGTGCGCGATGGAGCTTTCCCAGTAAAACCCCATCGCGCACCAAGGTGCGCTCCTACGTGATGTGGCGGCCTGCTGCCCGAGCGTGGCCTCACGGCTTCAGGCCGCGGGTTTCATCGTCCAGCCTCTTCTCCAGATTGGCGCGCCCGGCCCGGGCGTAGCGTTCGCAGGCCCCGGCATCGACCAGCGGTTTGCCGGGCACGCCTTGCAGGCGGTCGAACAGATCCGAGGCCAGCGGGTGCGGGGTGATCTGGATGTCGCAGGGCAGCGCGGCCAGCGTGTCCAGTCCACGGCGGAACGCGGCGACCATCGCCGGGTGGTCGAGGTAGCGGTATGCGTGGTCGGAAATCGCGCTCGTGCTGTCGGTATAGGCCATGTCCAGGCAGCGCGTGCCCTCGCAGGAACGCCATGTCCAACTGGTGCCGCCGGGCGTGTGGCCGGGCGTGGCATGGGCTGTCAGCGCCAGTGGGCCGACCCGGACGACGTCGCCATCGCCGATGGCCTCCACCCACGGCACCGGCGGTAAGGCCGGATGCGGTTCGAGCTGCTGCGGGTCGTCGCGCCCGCTGCGGCCACTGTGCAGGGTGGCGACGGCGGGTTCGCGCGCGAGGAGGGTGGCGCCGGTGACGCCCTGCAGGTAGGCCAGACCGGCCGCGTGGTCGTAGTGCTCGTGCGAGTTCAGCAGGTACTTCACGTCCTTCGGGTCGAAGCCGAGCGCGCGTATGTTCGCCTCGATCAGCGGGCCGGCCGCCTCGGTGGCGCCGTCGATCAGGATGTGGCCGCGGTCCGAGGTCACCAGCAACGCGCTCAGGCCGCAGGTGCCGACATACCACGTATTGCCGAAGATGCGCCGTGGCGGCGCGCGGTCATTCCAGCCTTCCATCACCGTTGCGTCTGCGGGGCAGGCCGGGATTGCGGCAGTGGTGCCACCGGCGTGCGTTGGCCCTGTCGCGTCCGGTGCGGAGGCCGTTTGGCGTGGTCCGGCCTGGCAGGCGGCCAGGGCCACGGTGGCGGCGAGGGCGGCGATGCCCGGCAGGCGGCGGGTCATGCGGTTCGGTAGTGCAGGCGAAGTCGTCATCGGTATCTCTTGTCTCTCCCGGCAAGCGCAGGAGTGTATGGAGGGCCCGTGTGCCGGCACCAACGCGAAAAACCGGGCCCAGCCATGAGCTGGATGAATGCCTCGCAGGCTACAGCGGCCGGCCCGGCGCCAGCCCGGTGTAGCGCGCACGTGGGCGGATCAATGTGCCCAGCGCCTGTTGTTCCAGTGCATGCGCCAGCCAGCCGGTCAGGCGCGCGGTGGCGAACATCACCAGCGCATGCGCGGCCGGCAGTTCGTGGACGTAGCAGATCGCCGCCAGCAGGCCGTCGATGTTCGGGTGCTGGCCGCTGTGTTCGGCGGTGGCCGCCAGCACCGCTTCGACGTGCTGCATGCGCGGCGTGCCGCCGCGCAGTTCGCGCAACTGGCGCAGCACCTCGGCGCCGCGCGGGTCGCCATCGGGGTAGAGCAGGTGGTTGAAGCCGGGCAGGTCGTCGCCGCGCCGCCAGCGTTCGGCGATGAACGCGGCCGGCTTGCCGCCGGCCTGCGCATCGAGCAGCAGCGCATGCGCGCGCGCGGTGGCGCCGCCGTGGCGCGGGCCGGACAGCGCGGCCAGCCCGGCGCTGACCGTGGCGTGCAGGTGCGCGCCGGTGGAGGCGACCACGCGCGCGGCGAACGCCGACACGTTCAGCTCGTGATCGGCGCACAGCACCAGCGCCGAGCGCAGCAGTTCGGCGAAACCGGCATCGCCCGGCCGCCATGCGTCGGCGAGCAGGCGATGCACCGGGCGCGCGTCGGGCTGGGTGCCGACCAGCAGCGCGGCGTTCTGCCGCAGCAGCAGCGCGGCCACTTCGCGCCGCACCGGGGCCGAGGCGTTGAGCGATTGCCGCTGTTCCAGCGCCAGCAGCGGGATGCAGGCCATCGTCCGTTCCAGCGGCGGCAGCGCGGGGTCCAGCGCCAGCGTGGCGATGCGTTGCGGCCACGCGGCGGGAGGCGTTGCCGCGAACGGATCCTGTTCCTCGCACTCCCACAGCAGCCGCGCGATGTCTTCCAGCGTGGCGCCGCCCTGCGCCGCGGCGACTGCCGAACGGCCACGGTAATAGGGCGCGTCGGGGCGGATCAGCGAGATGCGCGTTTCCAGCACCGGCAGGCCGCGATCAAGGCTTTGCGCCGCCCCGCGCGCCGCGCCGCGGCCGGCGCGCTTGCGCTGCGCCAGCCGTTCCACCTCCGCACGCAGATAGACCCGGCTGCGCGGGTCGGGGCCGGGGCGCGAGCTGAGCTGGCCGCGGCTGACATAGGCATACAGCGTGGCCGCGCTGATGCCGAGCAGGGCGCAGGCGTCGCTGGCCGGGATCAGTTCCGGGTCGGTGGGGTCAGGTGGCGTATTCAATATGTTGATTTTTTGAATCAAGATTGATCAATGCGTGCGATGGTGCCAGATTGTGCGCCATCGCGGAACGGCCCCGCCGTCGCCGCCCGATCAGGAGCCAAGCCATGAGCCTTTCTTCCGCCGGCGCCCACTTCCGCGCCGCCCTCGCCGCCGAGAAACCCTTGCAGGTGATCGGCGCGATCAACGCCAACCACGCGCTGTTGGCCAAGCGCGCCGGCTACAAGGCCATCTATCTGTCGGGCGGTGGCGTTGCCGCCGGCTCGCTGGGCCTGCCGGACCTGGGCATCAACACCCTGGAAGACGTGCTGATCGACGTGCGCCGCATCACCGACGTCTGCGACCTGCCGCTGCTGGTGGACATCGACACCGGTTTCGGCCCCAGCGCGTTCAACATCGCGCGCACGGTGAAGTCGCTGATCAAGGCAGGCGCGGCCGCCTGCCACATCGAGGACCAGGTGGGCGCCAAGCGTTGCGGCCATCGCCCGGGCAAGGAGATCGTCACCCAGGGCGAGATGGTGGACCGGGTGAAGGCCGCCGCCGATGCCAAGACCGACCCGGATTTCTTCCTGATCGCGCGCACCGATGCGATCCAGGTGGACGGCGTGGACGCGGCCATCGAGCGCGCCATCGCCTGCGTCGAGGCCGGCGCCGACGGCATCTTCGCCGAGGCCGCCTACGACCTGGACACCTACCGCCGCTTCGTCGATGCGGTGAAGGTGCCGGTGCTGGCCAACATCACCGAGTTCGGCAAGACCCCGCTGTTCACGCGCGACGAACTGGCCTCGGCAGGCGTCGCCATCCAGTTGTTCCCGCTGTCGGCGTTCCGCGCCGCCAACAAGGCGGCGGAGAACGTGTATGAGGCGATCCGCCGCGACGGCCACCAGAAGGGCGTGGTGGAAACTATGCAGACGCGCGAGGAGTTGTACGACCGCATCGGTTACCACGCGTTCGAGCAGCAATTGGATGCGTTGTTCGCCGCGAAGAAGTAAGCCTGTTCCCTTCTCCCTCCGGGAGAAGGTGGCGCGAAGCGCCGGATGAGGGTCGGGCAGAGCCTCGTGTAATTGGATGTTGCGAGGCTTCGCCCGACCCTCACCCCAACCCCTCTCCCGGAGGGAGAGGGGCTTCAAAAACCCTGCTTTCCATTGAGGTGCACGTCATGTCCGAATCCACCACCGCCTCCGGCTTCAAGCCGAAGAAATCCGTCGCCCTGTCCGGCACCGCCGCCGGCAACACCGCGCTGTGCACGGTCGGCCGTTCCGGCAACGACCTGCACTACCGCGGCTATGACATCCTCGACCTGGCCAACACCAGCGAGTTCGAGGAAATCGCCCACCTGCTGGTGCACGGCAAGCTGCCGACCCGCGCCGAGCTGCGCGCCTACAAGGCCAAGCTGAAGTCGCTGCGTGGCATCCCGGCGGCGGTCAAGGCGGCGCTGGAGGAGCTGCCGCCGTCGGCGCACCCGATGGACGTGATGCGCACCGGCGTGTCGGTGCTGGGCTGCGTGCAGCCGGAGAAGGACGACCACAACCACCCCGGCGCGCGCGACATCGCCGACAAGCTGATGGCCAGCCTCGGTTCGATGCTGCTGTACTGGTACCACTGGAGCCACAACGGCCGCGTCATCGACGTGGAAACCGACGACGACTCCATCGGCGGCCATTTCCTGCACCTGCTGCATGGCGAGCAGCCGCCGGAATCGTGGGTCAAGGCGATGCACACCTCGCTGATCCTGTACGCCGAGCACGAGTTCAACGCCTCCACCTTCACCTGCCGCGTCATCGCCGGCACCGGCAGCGACATGCATTCGTGCATCGCCGGCGGCATCGGTGCGCTGCGCGGACCCAAGCACGGCGGCGCCAACGAAGTGGCGTTCGAGGTGCAGAAGCGCTACGAGACGCCGGACGAGGCCGAGGCCGACATCAAGGCGCGCGTTTCCGCCAAGGAAGTGGTGATCGGCTTCGGCCACCCGGTCTATACCGTGTCCGACCCGCGCAACAAGGTGATCAAGGAGGTCGCGCGCGAGTTGTCGGCCGAGCAGGGCAGCATGAAGATGTACGACATCGCCGAGCGCTTGGAATCGGTGATGTGGGACATCAAGAAGATGTTCCCGAACCTGGACTGGTTCAGCGCGGTCAGCTACCACATGATGGGCGTGCCGACCGCGATGTTCACCCCGCTGTTCGTCATCGCCCGCACCGCCGGCTGGAGCGCGCACATCATCGAGCAGCGCATCGACGGCAAGATCATCCGCCCGAGCGCGAACTACACCGGGCCGGAAGACCAGGCGTTCGTGCCGATCGACAAGCGCGCTTGATGCTTGAAGCTTGAAAGCCCCTCTCCCTGCGGGAGAGGGGTTGGGGTGAGGGGCGATGGAGTCCTGATGGTTCAGTTATTACTGACTCCGCTCGCCCCTCATCCGCCCTACGGGCACCTTCTCCCGAAGGGAGAAGGGAAAAGCACTGCCACATCCAGCCGCCAAGCCAGACCATGAACACCAACTATCGCAAGAACCTCCCCGGCACCACGCTGGACTACTTCGACGCGCAGGCCGCCGTCGATGCAATCCAATCCGGTGCATACGCCACGCTGCCCTACGTCTCGCGCGTGCTGGCCGAAAACCTGGTGCGCCGCTGCGACCCGGCCATGTTGACCGAGTCGCTCAAGCAACTGATCGAACGCAAGCGCGACCTCGATTTCCCGTGGTTCCCGGCGCGCGTGGTCTGCCACGACATCCTCGGCCAGACCGCGCTGGTGGACCTGGCCGGCCTGCGCGACGCCATCGCCGAAAAGGGCGGCGACCCGGCCAAGGTCAACCCGGTGGTGCCGGTGCAGTTGATCGTCGATCACTCGCTGGCGGTGGAATGCGGCGGCTTCGACCCGGATGCGTTCAACAAGAACCGTGCCATCGAGGACCGCCGCAACGAGGACCGCTTCCACTTCATCGACTGGACCAAGCTGGCCTTCGAGAACATGGACGTGATCCCGCCCGGCAACGGCATCATGCACCAGATCAACCTGGAGAAGATGTCGCCGGTGGTCTACGTGCAGGACGACGTGGCGTTCCCGGACACCTGCGTCGGCACCGACAGCCATACCCCGCACGTCGATGCGCTGGGCGTCATCGCCATCGGCGTCGGCGGGCTGGAGGCGGAGAACGTGATGCTCGGCCGCGCCTCGTGGATGCGCCTGCCCGACATCGTCGGCGTCAAGCTGACCGGCAGGCCGCAGCCGAACATCACCGCCACCGACGTGGTGCTGGCGCTGACCGAGTTCCTGCGCACCGAGCGCGTGGTCGGCGCGTGGCTGGAGTTCTTCGGCGAAGGCGCCTCGGCGCTGACCATCGGCGACCGCGCCACCATCTCCAACATGTGCCCGGAATACGGCGCCACCGCGGCGATGTTCCACATCGACCAGCAGACCCTGGACTACCTGCGCCTGACCGGCCGCGAGGAAGCGCAGGTGCAACTGGTCGAGAACTACGCCAGGACCACTGGTCTGTGGGCTGAAGCGCTGGCCACCGCGCAGTACGAGCGCGTGCTGGAGTTCGACCTGTCCAGCGTCGTGCGCAACATGGCCGGCCCGAGCAACCCGCATCGCCGCCTGCCGGTATCCGACCTGGCCGAGCGCGGCGTCGCCGACGAGGCCAAGCTGGCAAGCGGCAAGGACGAGGAAGCGCAGGGCCTGATGCCCGACGGCGCGGTGATCATCGCCGCCATCACCTCCTGCACCAACACCTCCAACCCGCGCAACGTGATCGCCGCCGGCCTGCTGGCGCGCAACGCCAACGCGCGCGGCCTGTTGCGCAAGCCTTGGGTGAAGTCGTCGCTGGCGCCCGGTTCCAGGGCGGTGCAGCTGTACCTGGAAGAGGCCGGCCTGCTGCCCGAACTGGAGAAGCTGGGCTTCGGCATCGTCGGCTTCGCCTGCACCACCTGCAACGGCATGAGCGGCGCACTCGATCCGAAGATCCAGCAGGAGATCATCGCGCGCGACCTGTACTCGGTGGCGGTGCTGTCGGGCAACCGCAACTTCGACGGCCGCATCCACCCCTATGCCAAGCAGGCGTTCCTGGCCTCGCCGCCGCTGGTAATCGCCTATGCCATCGCCGGCACCGTGCGCTTCGACATCGAGAAGGACGTGCTGGGCGTGGATGCCGACGGCAACGCGGTGCGGCTGAAGGACATCTGGCCGAGCGACGCCGAGATCGACGCGGTGGTGAAGGCATCGGTGAAGCCCGAACAGTTCCGCAGCGTCTACAACCCGATGTTCAACGTGCGCGTCGAGCATGGCCGCAAGGTCAGCCCGTTGTATGACTGGCGCCCGCAAAGCACCTACATCCGCCGCCCGCCGTACTGGGAAGGCGCGCTGGCCGGCGAACGCACGCTCACCGGCATGCGCCCGCTGGCGGTGCTGCCGGACAACATCACCACCGACCACCTCTCGCCCAGCAACGCCATCCTGCCGTCCAGCGCCGCCGGCGAATACCTGGCGAAGATGGGCCTGCCGGAGGAGGACTTCAATTCCTACGCCACCCACCGCGGCGACCACCTCACCGCACAGCGCGCCACCTTCGCCAACCCCAAGCTGTTCAACGAGATGGTGCGCAACGACGACGGCAGCGTGAGGCAGGGCTCGCTGGCGCGGGTGGAGCCGGAGGGCAAGGTGATGCGCATGTGGGAGGCGATCGAAACCTACATGCAGCGCAAGCAGCCGCTGATCATCATCGCCGGTGCCGACTACGGCCAGGGCAGCTCGCGGGACTGGGCAGCCAAGGGCGTGCGGTTGGCCGGCGTGGAAGCCATCGTCGCCGAAGGCTTCGAGCGCATCCACCGCACCAACCTGGTCGGCATGGGCGTACTGCCGCTTGAGTTCAAGCCCGGCACCGACCGCAACACGCTGGGCATCGACGGCACCGAGACTTACGACGTCGTCGGCGAGCGCAGGCCGGGCGCCGACCTGACCCTGCTGGTCCATCGCAGGGACGGCAGCACGGTGGAGGTACCGGTGACCTGCCGGCTGGATTCGGACGACGACGTGGCGACCTACGAGGCCGGCGGCGTACTGCAGCGCTTCGCGCAGGATTTCCTCGAAGCCAGCGCCACCTGATCATGCTGCCCCTTCCTGTAGGAGCGACGTCAGTCGCGACAGGGCTTTCCCGGTAAATCCCTCTGTCGCGACTGACGTCGCTCCTACAGGGAACAAGGAGACGAACATGAAACATGCGCCGCAACTCAGGATTCCCGCCACCTACATGCGTGGCGGCACGTCGAAGGGCGTGTTCTTCCGGCTTGAGGACCTGCCGGCCGCAGCACGGACCCCCGGCCCGGCGCGCGACGCGCTGTTGATGCGGGTGATCGGCTCGCCCGATCCCTACGGCAAGCACACCGACGGCATGGGCGGGGCGACGTCGAGCACCAGCAAGTGCGTGATCGTCGCCCCGGCCTCGGTGCCGGACCACGACGTGGACTACCTGTACGGGCAGGTGTCCATCGACACCGCGTTCGTGGACTGGTCGGGCAACTGCGGCAACCTCAGCACCGCGGTGGGGCCGTTCGCGATCGCCAACGGCTTCATTCCCGCCGAACGCATTCCGCGCGATGGCACCGTCACCGTGCGCGTGTGGCAGGCCAACATCGGCAAGACCATCCTCGTGCATGTGCCGGTCAGCGATGGGCAGGTACAGGAAACCGGTGACTTCGAGCTGGATGGCGTGACCTTCCCGGCGGCGGAGGTCGTGCTGGAGTTCATCGACCCGTCCGATGACGGTGAAGGCGAGGGTGGCTCCATGTTCCCTACCGGCAACCTCGTCGATGATCTCGACGTGCCGGGCATCGGCACGCTGAAGGCGACGATGATCACCGCCGGCATTCCCACCGTGTTCGTCAACGCCGCCGATATCGGCTACGACGGCACCGAGCTGCAACCGGCGATCAACGAGGACAAGGCGGCGCTGGCGAAGCTGGAAACCATCCGCGTGGCCGGCGCACTGCGCATGGGGCTGATAAAAACGCCGGAAGAGGCACTCAAGCGCCAGCACACGCCGAAGGTGGCATTCGTCGCGCCGCCGAAGCCCTACGTGTCCAGCAGCGGCAAGAGCATCGGGGCCGGCGACATCGACCTCAACGTGCGCGCGATGTCGATGGGCAAGCTGCACCACGCGATGATGGGCACGGCCTCGGTGGCCATCGCCACGGCGGCGGCCGTCCCGGGCACGCTCGTCAACCTCGCCGCTGGCGGCGGCACCCGTGAGGCGGTGCGCTTCGGCCATCCCTCCGGCACCCTGCGCGTGGGCGCGGCGGTGGCGCAGGTCGAGGGTCGCTGGGTGGTCACCAAGGCGGTGATGTCGCGCTCGGCGCGGGTGCTGATGGAAGGCGCGGTGCGGGTGCCGGCGGACGCGTCCTGACCTGCCGCTGCGCCGCCGGCATGCCCACGAAGGCTTGCCGGCGCGCACACAAGGCGTGCGCGGGCGGCGGCTATACTCGCCGCGTCCGCAGGAGAACGCCATGATCGACAGGAAGTGGAAGCACATGCGCTGGGCCGTCATCACGCTGCTGGCGCTGGCAACGGTGGCCGGCTGCAAGCGCAACGAAACCGGCCAGCTCCCCGGTGCCAGCGGCGAGGCGATCCAGGCCAAGCAGGAAGAGGTCAAGGGATTCGCGCTGGTGCGCACCTGGCCGGACCAGAAGGGCGGCGAGCTGGCGCTGGCGGTGGAGTTCTCCCGGCCGCTGGTCGGTACGCAGGACTTCGACAAGCTGCTGCGCTTCGAGGAGAAGGTCGGCACCGAGGACAGCAGCTGGTCGCTGTCCGACGACGGCAAGACCCTGCGCTACCCCTACGTCGAGGCGGCAAAGGATTACACCCTGATCGTGTCGGCCGACCTGCTCGCCGCCGACGGCAGCCGCCTCGGCAAGGACGTGCGCCAGCAGGTGTTCACCGGCGAACTGACGCCCGCGGCCGGCTTCGCCTCGCAGGGCAGCGTGCTGCCGGCGCGCGACAGCCGCGGCCTGCCGGTGGTGTCGGTGAACGTGCCCGAGGTCGACGTCGAGTTCCTGCGGGTGACCGGGAAGAACCTGCCGGCGTTCTTCAGCCAGTACCAGCGCGGCGGCCGCCGCGGCAGCTGGGAGCTGGACAGCGACTACGGCAACCACACGCCGATCTCGCAGCTGGCCGAGCCGGTCTACGTCAACCGCTTCGTGCTCGGCGGCAAGCCCAACGAGCGGATGCTGACCTACCTGCCGATCCAGGACGTCAAGGAACTGCAGCAGCCGGGGCTGTACTTCGCGGTGATGAAGCGCACCGGCAGCTTCGACAACGAGTACGACACCGCGTTCTTCACCGTCAGCGACATCGGCCTGCACACCCGCGCCTACAAGGACACGCTGTTCGTGCACACCGCCTCGCTGGCCAGCGGCGCGGCGGCGAAGAAGGTGGACCTGCGGGTCATCGACGCCAAGGGCGAGACCATCCTCAAGGGCCAGACCGACGCCAACGGCAACGCGCTGCTGAACTACACGCTCGACGCCGGGCACGTGCTGGTGGCCGCCAGCGGCAGCGATACCACGATGCTGCCGTTCAACCAGCCGGCGCTGGACCTGAGCGAATTCGCCGTGGCCGGGCGCCAGAACGCGTGGTTCGACGTGTTCGCCTGGTCCGGCCGCGACCTGTATCGCCCCGGCGAGACCGTGCGCGTGTCGGCGCTGCTGCGCGACAACGACGGCAAGCCGGTCAAGGCACAACCAGTGTTCCTGCGCCTGAAGCAGCCCGACGGCAAGGTGTTCCGCGAAACCCGGCTGCAACCGGGCGAGCAGGGCTATTTCGCGTTCGAGCAGGCCATTCCCGCCGAGGCGCCGACCGGCCGCTGGCAGGTGGAATTCCGCACCGACCCGGCCAGCAAGGAGGCGGTACAGGGCATGACCCTGCGCATCGAGGAATTCCTGCCCGAGCGCATGAAGCTGGACCTGGACAGCGCGCAGAAGACGCTCAAGCCCGGCGAGCCGCTGAAACTGCAGGCCGATGCGGCCTACCTGTACGGCGCACCGGCCGACGGCAACCGCTTCACCGCACGGCTGGCGGTGGCGGTGGAGCAGCACCCGGTCGAGTCGATGGCCGGCTGGTTCTTCGGCGACCCCACCGTGGAGCTGCCGCGCGAAGCCAACGACGTCATCGATACCACCCTGCCCAAGGACGGCAAGCTGCGTGAAGACATCGCCCTGCCCGAGGAAACCGGCAAGGGCACGCCGGTGGCGGCGGTGGTGTCCGGCAGCGTCTACGAGACCGGCGGCCGCACCGTCACCCGCACGCTCAAGCGCGTGCTGTGGCCGGCGCCGGCGCTGGTCGCGGTGCGCCCGCTGTTCAGCGACGCCGACGGCGCCGACGCCAATGCCAACGCGCGCTTCGAGCTGCTGCGCGTGGATGCCGACGGCAAGCCGCAGCCGGCCAAGGGGCTGAAGGTCACCCTGGTGCGCGAACTGCGCGACTACCACTGGAGCTTCAACGACAACCGCTGGGACTACGACTTCACCCGCCGCTTCGAGAACAAGGAAACCCGCACCCTCGACGCCGGCGAGACGTCGGTGAAGTTCGATTTCCCGGTGGAGTGGGGCGAGTACCGCGTCGACGTGTTCGACCCGGCCACCGGCCTGACCATGCGCTACCCGTTCCGCGCCGGCTGGAGCTGGAACGACGACAACCGCGGCCTCGACGCGCGCCCGGACAAGGTCAAGCTGGCGCTGGACAAGACCGGCTACAAGGCCGGCGACACGCTCAAGGTCACGCTGACCCCGCCGCACGCCGGCCGCGGCGTGCTGATGGTCGAAAGCGACGAGATGCTGTACGTGCAGGACATCGAGGCCAAGCCCGGCAGCACCTTCGAGATCCCGGTCACGCAGGACTGGGAGCGGCACGACGTCTACGTCACCGCGCTGGTGTTCCGCGGCGGCAGCGCGCCGAGCAGGATCACCCCCGCACGCGCGGTGGGCGTGGCGCACGTGCCGATGGAGCGTGGCAACCGCCGCGTCGAGGTGGGCCTGGTCGCGCCGAAGCAGATGCGTCCCGAGCAACCGATGGCGGTGACCGTCAGCGTGCCGGAACTGGCCGGCAAGCCGGCGCACGTCACCGTCTCGGCGGTCGATGTCGGCATCCTCAACATCACCCGCTTCCCGGTACCGGATGCCCCTGCGCATTTCTTCGCGCAACGGCGGCTGGGCGTGGATGCCTACGACATCTACGGCCGCGTCATCGAGAGCTTCGAGGGCAACAGCGGCAAGCTCAAGTTCGGCGGCGACATGGCCCTGCAGGCGCTGCCGCAGGCCAAGCGGCCGACCGCGCGGGTGCAGACCGTGGACCTGTTCTCCGGCCCGGTGAAGTTGGACGCCAAGGGCAATGCCCGCATCGAGCTGCCGGTGCCGGATTTCAACGGCACGCTGCGCGTCTCGGCGCTGGTGTATGCGGACGACCGCTACGGCAACCGCGACGTCGAGACGCTGGTGCGCGCGCCGATCCTGGCCGAGGCCAGCATGCCGCGGGTGATGGCGCCGGGCGACCGCAGCACGGTGACGCTGGACGTGCAGAACTTCACCGGCAAGCCGGGCGAGTTCAGCGTGCGCGTGGATGGCGAAGGCCCGCTGGCGATCGGCGAGGCCTCGCGCAAGGTGCAGCTGGCGGCCGATGCCAAGCAGACCCTGAGCTTCCCGCTCAGCGCGCAGGAGGGCTATACCGTCGCCAAGGTGCGGGTGCGCGTGGACGGCAACGGCTTCAAGGTCGACCGCCGCTACGACCTGCCGGTGCGCGCGGCATGGCCGCAGGTGCTGCGCGCGCAGACCCGCACGCTCGACCCGCTGGCGCCGGTCACGCTGGACAGCGGTTCCGCCAGCGGGATGATGGCCGGCTCGGTCAACGCGCGCATGCTGGTCAGCGCGTTGCCGCCGATCCCGTTCGCCAGCGCCCTGCAGGGCGCGTTGAATTACCCCTACGGTTGCGCCGAGCAGACCACCAGCAAGGGCTATGCCGCGCTGCTGCTGGACGAAGCCACTTCGACGATGCTCGGTGCCGACGGGCTGGACGCCAAGGCCCGCCGCGAGCGCATGGAGGGCGCGTTTGGGCGGCTGGCCTCGATGCAGGTGGCCAACGGCAACTTCTCGATGTGGGGCAACGACGACTACGTCAACCCGGCGCTGACCCCGTACATCGCCGAGTTCCTGCTCGACGCCAAGGACGCCGGTTTCGCGGTGCCGGACAACGTGCTGCAGAAGGCGTTGAACCGGATCAGCGAGGACCTGCTCAGCGGCGGCAACCAGTTCTACGGGCAGGATCGCCGCGACGCGTTGAAGTTCGCCAACCAGGCGTATTCGGGCTACGTGCTGGCCCGCGTCAACCGCGCCCCGCTGGGTACGCTGCGCGCGCTGTACGACAACGAGCGCGACAAGGCGGTCACCGGCCTGTCGCTGGTGCACCTGGGCATGGCCTTGTCGTTGCAGGGCGACGGCAAGCGCGGGCAGGCCGCCATCGCCGCCGGCTTCGCCAGGGACGGCAGCGACCGCCCGGCGTACTTCGGCGACTACGGCAGCCGGCTGCGCGATGACGCCCTGATGATCGCGCTGCTGCACGAACGCGGCCTGTCCAAGCCCGCCTACGACGCCCGCGCGGTCGCGCTGGGCCGCGAGCTGGATGCGCGCCGCAACAGCGGCTGGCTGTGGCTGAGCACGCAGGAGAAGGTGGCGCTGGCACGGTTGGGCAAGGCGTTGATGGCCGACCAGAAGAAGCTGGTATCCGGCGAACTGGCGGTGGGCGGCGAGCGCGAGGCCATCGGCGAGCGCAAGGCGTTCGCGCGCGTGTTCGATGCCGCGCAGCTGGCGCAGGGCGTGCGCTTCGCGCCGCAGGGGCAGGCGCCGATGTTCGCCAGCCTGGAAGTGGCCGGCATCCCGCGGCAGGCACCGGCGCCGGACAACAGCGTGATCGGCATCGAGCGCGCCTGGTACACCACCGACGGCAAGCCGTGGACGCCGCGCCCGCTGAAGGAAGGCGAGGCGCTGATCGTGCGGTTGAGCGTCACCGCCAACACCGCCATGCCCGACGCGCTGCTGACCGACCTGCTGCCGGCCGGGCTGGAGATCGAGAACTTCAACCTCGGCGATGCGAAGCAGTGGGCCGACGTGGTGGTGGACGGCATCCGGGTCAGCGACCGCTCCGGCGAAGCCGACGCCCGCCACGAGGAGTTCCGCGACGACCGCTACGTGACCGCGCTGAACCTGCGCCGTGGCCGTACCGCGCGTGTGTTCTACCTGGTGCGCGCGGTTACCCCCGGCACCTACACCGTGCCGCCGCCGCTGGCCGAGGACATGTACCGCCCCGAGCTGCGTGGCGTGGGGCGCTCCAACCCGAGCACGATCACCGTCGTGCAGCCATGACGACAGGGCGCGGGAGAAAAGCCCCTCTCCCCCCGGGAGAGGGGTTGGGGTGAGGGGCGAACGCAGCCATCATGCGGAAATGCAGGCAAAGCCCCGGCTTCTGTCCCGCTTCCTGCCCTGGCTGCGTTGGGGCACGGCAGCGCTGCTGACGCTGCTGCTGGTCCTCGACCTCGCCTTCCCGCCACCACTGCCGCAATCGCGTGACACCAGTACCCTGGTCGTCGCCCGCGACGGCACCCCGCTGCGCGCCTTCGCCGATGCCGAGGGCGTGTGGCGCTACCCGGCCGATGCGGACGCCATTTCCCCGCTGTACCTGCAGGCGCTGCTGACCTACGAAGACCGCTGGTTCTGGCGCCACCCCGGCATCAACCCGTGGGCGCTGCTGCGCGCCGGCAAGCAGATGCTGCGCGAACGCCGCATCGTCTCCGGCGGCTCCACCCTGACCATGCAGGTGGCGCGCATCCTCGACCCGCATACGCGCACGCCGTGGGGCAAGCTCAAGCAGGTGCTGCGCGCGCTGCAGCTGGAAGCGCACCTGGACAAGACGCAGATCCTCGACCTGTACCTGGAACGCGCGCCCTATGGCGGCACCATCGAAGGCGTGGAGGCGGCCAGTTGGGCCTACCTCGGCAAACCGGCGGCGCGGTTGTCGCATGCCGAAGCCGCCTTGCTCGCGGTGCTGCCGCAATCGCCCAGCCGGCTGCGCCCGGACCGCCACCCGGAAGCCGCGCGGCAAGCCCGCGACAAGGTGCTGGCGCGCATGGCCGACCTCGGCGTGTGGTCGGCCGAGGAAGTCGCCGACGCGCGCATCGAGCCGGTGGTGACGCGCTCGCTGCGGCAACCGCTACACGCGGCACTGCTGGCGCAGCGGTTGCGCAGCCAACAGCCGCGCGCGGCGCATATCGAAACCACGCTCGACAGCGGCCTGCAGCGCACGCTGGAGGAACGGGTGGCCGCGTATTTCTCGCAACTGCCCGAGCGCACTTCCGCCGCGCTGCTGGTGATGGACAACGCCACGCTGGAGGCGCGCGCCTACGTCGGCTCGGTCGCGTTCGGCGACAAGCAACGGCTGGGCCACGTGGACATGGTGCAGGCGTGGCGCTCGCCCGGCTCCACGCTCAAGCCATTCCTGTATGGCATGGCGCTGGACGACGGCCTGATCCATTCCGAAAGCCTGCTGGTCGATGCGCCGCAGAGCTTCGGCGGCTACCGCCCGGGCAATTTCGACGCCGCGTTCAACGGCCCGGTAGGCGCGGCCACCGCGCTGCGGCTGTCGTTGAACGTGCCGGCGGTGGACCTGCTCGACCGCGTCGGCCCGTCGCGCTTCGCCGCGCGCCTGAACAATGCCGGCATCAAGCTGCGCTTCCCGCGTGGCACGCAGCCGAACCTGGCGCTGATCCTCGGCGGCACCGGCGCGCGGCTGGAGGACCTGGTCGGCGCCTTCGCCGCGCTCAACCGCGAGGGCATCGCCGGCCGCGTGCGCTACACGCCGGACGATCCGCTGGTCGAACGCCGGCTGGTGTCGCCGGGTGCGGCGTGGATCGTGCGCGACATCCTCGAATCCAATCCGCGCCCCGGCTACGGCGCAGGCACCTTCGATACCGGCGGCCGCCCGCCGGTGGCGTGGAAGACCGGCACCAGCTACGGCTACCGCGATGCCTGGGCGATCGGCGGTACCCGCCGCTACACCGTCGGTGTGTGGGTGGGCCGCCCCGACGGCACGCCGCTGCCCGGCCAGTACGGCGCGGTCACCGCGCTGCCGCTGATGTTCGAGGTGATCGACAGCCTGCCGCGCCAGCCCGGCGACGCTGCCGCGCGCGCGATGCCGGCCAGCGTCGGCGAGGTGGAGGTGTGCTGGCCGCTGGGCATCGCCGCCGCGCGGACGCCGCCGGCGATGTGCCAGAGGCGGATGCAGGCGCTGGTGCTGGACGAGGCGGTGCCGCCCACCTTCGCCGAGCGCGAGGCGCGGCTGTGGCAGTCGGGCCGGGTGCGTTTCGAGGTCGATGCGCGCAGCGGGTTGCGGGTATCGGCTGGATGCGAGGGACATGCGCAACGCGCCGAACGCGAACTGGCGCGCTGGCCGGCGCTGGCCTCGCCGTGGTTGTCGCAGGCGCAACGGCAGGCACAGCGCCTGCCGCCGCTGGCGCCGGGGTGCCCGCCCGACGAACGCGGCAACGACGGCGTGCTGCACGTGGATGGCCTCAACGACCGCGCCACGCTGGCGCGCGCGCCCGGCGCCACGCATGGCCCGCGCCTGCAACTGCGCGCGCTGGGCAGCGAGGCGACGGTGGAATGGCTGCTGGACGGGCGCTGGATCGCGCAGACCCAGGGCGCGCGCGGCTTCGTGCGCGACTTCGACGAACCGGGCGAGCACGTGCTCACCGCGCTGGCCGCCGATGGCGCGTGGACGCGGGTGCACTTCCGCGTGGTGCGTTGAGCGGCGCGGCGCCGTAGGTGCGGGGCTTGCCCCGCACGCTTTCCGTGACCGGTGATGGGAACGGCTCCGTGCCGGGCAAGCCCGGCACCTACGAAAGCATTCGTTGGCGGCGGCGTTGCTACTCGCCGATCCAGCCCTCGAGCATGTCGGCGAAATCGTCGGCGTGCTCCTCCTCCTGCGCGAGGATGTGTTCGAGGATGCGCTTGGTGGTGGTGTCCTTGTCGCCGACGAAGTTGATCATCTCGCGGTAGCTGTCGATGGCGATGCGCTCGGCGACCAGGTTCTCGCGCACCATGTCGCGCAGGTTGCCGCCTTCCTTGTATTCGGCGTGCGAGCGCGCGGTGAGCGTGTCCGGGTCGAAGTCCGGTTCGCCGCCCAGTTGCACGATGCGCTCGGCCAGCATGCCGGCGTGGGCCTGCTCCTGCTGCGCGTGCTCCAGGAACTCGGCCTTCACCGCGTCGGCGAGCATGCCCTTGGCCATGTAGTAGTGGCGGTAGTAGCGCAGCACGCACACCCACTCGGTGGCCAGCGCGTCGTTGAGCAGCTTGACCACCGCCGTACGGTCGGCGCTGTAGGTCGGGGTGACCGCGCCGTCCTCGATGCGCTTGCGGGCATTGGCGCGCAGGGTCCTGCGGTCGCTGATGCCGGCCGGGCCG
Organism: Stenotrophomonas daejeonensis; assembly: GCF_001431505.1. Classification (GTDB taxonomy): domain Bacteria; phylum Pseudomonadota; class Gammaproteobacteria; order Xanthomonadales; family Xanthomonadaceae; genus Stenotrophomonas; species Stenotrophomonas daejeonensis. Next base: position 21,039 of record NZ_LDJP01000068.1, on the reverse strand, counting down.
GTGGCCTTGGCGGTGGTCCTGGTGGGAGAGGGCTTGCTCATGGCTGGCTGCTCCTTGGGTCGGGAATCGCTATTCGGGGAGATGGGCGAGCATGTATTCGGCCGAGGACACCTCGAACTTGCCCGGCTCCTCGACATGGATGGCGCGGACGGTGCCGTTCTCCGCATACAGCGCGAAGCGGCGGCAGCGCATGCCCATGCCCGAGCCGCTGGCGTCCATTTCCAGCCCCAGCGCGCGGGTGAAGTCGCCGTTGCCGTCGGACAGCATCTGCAGCCCATCGGGCACCGACTGCGCCTGCGCCCAGGCCTGCATCACGAAGGGGTCGTTCACCGCCATGCAGTACACCTCGATGCCGCGGCCACGGAACTGCTCGAAGTGCTCGACGAAGCCGGGCAGGTGGCGCGCCGAGCAGGTGGGCGTGAACGCGCCGGGCACGGCGAACAGCACCACCTTGCGGCCGTCGAACAGGGCGTGCGTGTCGATGGTTTCCATGCCCTCGCGGATGCGCTTGAGGGTCACTTCCGGAATGGCGTCGCCGACGTGGATGGTCATGGGGGGCTCCTGGGTCTGGGTGCAGTCTAGTGGTCGGGTGCAAGGGTGGCGTCAACGGCTTGAAAAGACCGCCTTCACGCAGCATTTTCCGGCATGGGGGCGAGGCCGGCGCCGCGACCGCTAGAATGGCACTCCTGTGCTTGCCGAACATGTGGCGGCCATCGTCGCGGGGCGATCGACCCGACTTTTCCGAAAGGTGTCTGGATGGAATTCAAGGATTACTACGCGACGCTGGGCGTCGAACCCACGGCCGGCGACGCCGAGATCAAGACCGCCTACCGGCGGCTGGCGCGCAAGTACCACCCGGACGTGAGCAAGGAAGCCGGCGCCGAGGAGCAGTTCAAGGCGGTCAACGAAGCCTACGAGGCGCTGCGCGACCCGGCCAAGCGCCAGGCCTACGACCAGCTGCGCGCGCGCGGCTACCGGCCCGGCGAGGAGTTCCAGGCGCCGCCGGATTTCGGTGGCGGGCAGGGCTTCGACTTCGAGGAGGTGTTCGGCGGCGGTGGCGCCGGCGGCGGTTTCAGCGACTTCTTCGAGAGCCTGTTCGCGCGTCAGCGCGGCGGCCGCGCGCGGGGCGGCTTCGACGGTTTCGGCGGCAGCGCCGGCCCGCAGCCGCCGCGCGACACCCGCGCCAAGCTGTCGGTACCGCTGGAGGCCGCCTACGCCGGCGACTCGCTGCGCATCAACGTCGATGGCCGCCAGCTGGACGTGCGCGTGCCCAAGGGCATCCGCCCGGGGCAGGTGATCCGGCTGGCCGGGCAGGGCAGCGGCGGCGGCAACCTGATGCTGGAAGTGGAATACGCCGCGCACCCGCAGTTCGAGGTCGATGGCCGCAACATCCTTTACACCCTGCAGGTGACGCCGTGGCAGGCCGCGCTGGGTACCGGCATCAGCGTGCCGACCCTGGGCGGGGCGGTGGAACTGAAGGTGCCGGCCGACTCGGACAGCGGCCGCAAGCTGCGCCTGCGCGGCCGCGGCCTGCCGGGCAAGCCCGATGGCGACCAGATCGTGGAACTGGAGGTCGTCGCGCCGGTGGCGACCAACGAAGCGCAGCAGAAGGCCTACCGCGCGCTGGCCAAGGCCTTCGGCGAGAAGGTGTAGGTCGGGGCTACGGCCCCGATGGCGATGGGCAGGACGCGTCGGGGGCGTAGCCCCGACCTACGACTGCGTAGGTGTGGGGCTTGCCCCACACGGGGCCCTCCCGGGAAAGCTTCATGCGGGGCAAGCCCCGCATCTACAGGATCAGCCCGTTCGTACGGGTCAGGCGGCCGGTGGCTCGCCGCCCTCGAACACCCGCGCGATCACTTCGGAAAGATCGCTCTCCGAGAACGGCTTGGTGATGTAGGCCTTGGCGCCCTGGCGCATGCCCCACAGGCGGTCGGTGTCCTGGTCCTTGGTGGTCACCAGCACCACCGGGATGTGGGTGGTGCTGGCCTCGCGCTTGAGCGTGCGCGTGGCCTGGAAACCGTTGAGGTTGGGCATCACCACGTCCATCAGCACCAGATCGGGCAGCACCGCCTTGGCCGCTTCCACGCCGGCCGCGCCATCGGTGGCGGTGAAGGTCTCGTGCCCCAGTTTTTCGACGATGCGCTGGATGCCCAGCAACTGCGATGGCGAATCATCGACGATCAGGATGCGTGCCATGGTTCTCCCCAAGAATTCTTCCCCAAGAATCCGGGCAGTGTAGGCCGCTGCCGTGGCGGCGTGAAGCCGCTTGCGTCACGCTGCGTGCAACCGGCTTCAGTCGATCCTGACCACGGTGCGGCCGAACGACTGCCCGGCCAGCATCGTGGCGAACACGTCCGGCAGTTCGGCCAGCCCGACCTCGCGGGTGCACACGGTGTCCAGGTGGCGCGGCTTCCAGTCGTCGCCCAGGTGCCGCCAGACCTGCTCGCGGATGTCGCGCGCGGTGCCGGCCGAGGCCACGCCCAGCAGCGACACGCCGCGGATGATGAACGGCATCACCGTCATGTCCAGCTGCGCGCTGGCGGCCAGCCCGGCCGAGGCGACGTTGCCGTAGGGCGCGGTCTGCGCCAGCAGGCTGGTCAGCATCGGCCCGCCGACGTTGTCCAGGCCGCCGCCGAAGCGCGCCGACTCCATCGGCCGGGCGGTGGCCAGCGCCTCGCGGCCCAGCACCTGCGTGGCGCCCAGCGTGGTCAGGTAGTCCCCGGCTTCGGCCTTGCCGCTGATCGCATGCACCTCGAAGCCGGCGCGGCTGAAGATGTCCACCGCCAGCGAGCCGACCCCGCCGGTGGCGCCGGTCACGGCGAGCGGGCCGTGCTCCGGCGCCTGCCGGTTGTCCTTCATCCGCAGCAGCGCCAGCGCCGCGGTGAAGCCGGCGGTACCCAGCACCATCGCCTCGCGCAGCGACAGCCCGGCCGGCAGCGGGATGACCCACTTCGCTTCCAGCCGCACGTATTGGCTGTAGCCGCCGTCGCGGGTTTCGCTCAGGCCGCAGCCGGTGACCAGCACCGCGTCGCCCTCGCGGAATGCCGGGTCGGTCGAGGCCACCACCTCGCCGGCCACGTCGATGCCGCCCACCAGCGGGAAGCGGCGCAGGATCTTGCCCTGGCCGGTGCCGGCCAGCGCGTCCTTGTAGTTCACCGACGACCAGCGCGCGCGTACCACCACCTCGCCGGGGCCGAGCTGGTCCAGCGTTACCTGCTCGATGCCGGCGCGGTAGCCGGCGTCGTCGTTGTGGATGCGGAAGGCGGGGAAGGACGGGGTGGCGGTCATGGCGTTGCCTGCGCGGAAGCGGGCCGATCAAGATAACCGTTGCGAAACGGCAGGTCCTGCCCCATCTAGTAGAATCGGGATTCGATTGACGGCCGGTTGTCCCGCACCCGGCCCTGACAGATGGAGCATGCATGGCCTGGAACACACCTGGCGGCAATGGCAAAGACGGCCCCGCCGACAACCGGCGCGGCGCGCGCCGGCCACGAGGCGGCAACGGCGGCGGATGGGGCGGCCTGCCCGGCCCGTTGCGCGACCTGTTCGACGGTGGCGCATGGCGCTGGGTGCTGGTGGCGCTGGCGTTGCTGATCCTGCTCTCCAGCTTCCAGCTGATCGGCGAACAGCAGCGCGGCGTGGTGCTGCGCTTCGGCCAGTTCTCGCGCATCCTGCAGCCGGGCCCGAACTTCAAGCTGCCGTGGCCGATCGAGTCGGTGACCAAGGTCAACGCCACCCAGATCAAGACCTTCAGCAGCCAGGTGCCGGTGTTGACCCGCGACGAGAACATCGTCAACGTCTCGCTGAACGTGCAGTACCGGGTCGACGACCCGCGCCTGTACAAGTTCGGCTCGGTCGATGCCGACCAGGTGCTGGAGCAGTCGGCGCAGAGCGCGGTGCGCGAGCAGGTCGGCCGCGCCGACCTCAATACCGTGCTGAACAACCGCGGCCCGCTGGCCGCCGCCGCCGAGCAGCGCCTGCAGGCCTCGCTGGAGGCCTACCGCACCGGCCTGTCGGTCACCGGCCTGACCCTGCCCGACGCCCGCCCGCCGGAGGAAGTGAAGCCGGCCTTCGACGAGGTCAACGGCGCCCAGCAGGTCAAGGAACGGCTGATCAACGAGGCCCAGGCCTATGCCGCCAAGGTGGTGCCGGAGGCGCGCGGCCAGGCCTCGCGCACCCGCACCACCGCCGAGGGCTACAAGCAGGCGGTGATCGCCCGCGCCGAGGGTGACGCCAGCCGCTTCAGCCTGCTGCAGGCCGAGTACCGGAATGCGCCGGAAGTCACCCGCAAGCGGCTGTGGCTGGAAACCGTGCAGCAGGTGCTGGCCGAGAACCGCAAGGTCATCGGCGGCGATGGCCGCCAGCTGATCTACGTGCCGATGCCGGCCGATGCCGCCAAACCGGGTGGCAATGCGGCGCAGCCGGCGCCCGAAGCGATGGTGCCGGCGCTGCCGGGCATCACCGACAGCATTCGCAACGCGGACCGCACGGTTTCGCGCTCGGCAACGCGTCAGGAGGCCGGCCGATGAAGAACTCCCTTGTTATCGGCCTGCTGGTCGTGGTGCTGCTGGGCCTGATGGGCTCGGTCTACGTGGTGCGCGAGGACCAGACCGCGATGGTCCTGAACCTCGGCAAGGTGGTGCGCGCGGACATCAAGCCCGGGCTGCACTTCAAGGTGCCGCTGGTGGAGACGGTGCGGGTGTTCGACCGCCGCTTCCAGGTGCTGGACACCGCCCCGGCGCGCTATTTCACCGCCGAGCAGAAGGACGTCAGCGTCGACTTCTTCGCCATCGGCTACATCTCCGACGTGCGCGCCTACTACCGCGCCACCGGCGGCGACGGCAAGGTCGCCAATGCGCGGCTGGCGCCGATCATCACCGACTCGCTGCGCAACCAGATCAACTCGCGCACCCTGCAGCAGCTGGTATCCGGCGACCGCAGCGAGCTGATCGCCAACCAGCTCACCGCGATCAACGAGGCGGTGGGGACGCTGGGCATGCAGATCGTCGACCTGCGCATCAAGCAGATCGACCTGCCCACCGACAGCCAGGTCATCACCGACGTCTACGAGCGCATGCGCGCTCAGCGCAAGCAGGAGGCGGCCAAGCTGCGCGCCGAGGGCGAGGAGCAGTCGCTGACCATCCGCGCCCAGGCCGACCGCGAGAGCACCGTGCTGGTGGCCGAGGCCGAGCGTGACGCGCAGCAGCTGCGCGGCGAGGGCGATGCCCGGGCCGCGGCGATCTACGGCAAGGCCGGCTCGGCCGACCCGGCGTTCTACGCGTTCTACCGCAGCCTGGAGGCCTACCGCGGCTCGATGACCGACGGCAACGGCGTGATCGTGCTCGACAAGAACGATCCGTTCCTGCAGTACCTGAAGAACGACCGCTGACGGAACGGCGGCTTTTGCCGTCGTCGCAGGAGCGCACTTCAGTGCGCGATGGGGCTCTACCGTGAAAGCTCCATCGCGCACCAAGGTGCGCTCCTACGAGCGCTCCTGCAGGGGTCAGCCGCCACTCCAGCGTTGGTACAGCGTTGAAAGCTGACCCAGCAACTGCCCCGAGCCGAGGCCGAAGAAGGCCGCCGCGGCGATGCCGGCCAGCCAGTTGAACAGCATCAGCACGCCGTCGCGCTCGATCAGCGCCAGCGCGAACAGCAGCAGCTGGAAACCGAACAGGTAGTTGGTGAAGGGGATCGGCAGCGACAGCAGCACGCCGAGCAGCAGCAACAGCACGCCGCTGAACAGGCGTGCCGGCAGCGGGCACACCAGCGCCGGCAGGCGCGGCCTGAGCAGGCGGTCCAGCAGCCGCAGCGGACGGTCGATCCGGCCCAGGAAGCGCTGCATGGTGCCGCGCTTCGGCCCGCGCCGGGCGATGAAGCCGGGCACCCACGGGCGCGACAGCCCGCACATCATCTGCGCGCCGATCAGCAGCACCAGCGGGCCGCTGACCGCTCCGCCGATGCCGGGGATCGGGATGAACGCGGGCAGGATGGCGACGAACAGGAACACGCCGAACGCGCCTTCGCGCAGGCCGTGCAGGATCTGCCCCACCGGCTGGTGCTGCTCCGGGTCGCCGTGCTCGAACATCGCCAGCAGCGTGCGGATACCCTCGTTGCGGTAGCGGCCGGCGTCGCCTTGCGGCTCAGTCGACGATGTCATCGGTGTCTTCTTCCGGCAGCCTGCGCAGCAGCAGCTTGTCGATGCGGGCGCCGTCCAGGTCGACGATCTCGATGCGCCAGCCGGCCCAGTCGAAGTATTCGCCGGCGCGCGGGATGCGGCCGAAGCTATGCATGCACATGCCGGCCAGGGTGTAGTAGTCGCCTTCCTCGGCGTCGGGCAGCTCGGCGCCTTCCATCAGCTCGCGCAGGTCGTCCACCGGCAGCGAGCCGTCCACCAGCAGCGAGCCGTCCTCGCGGGTGACCACGAGCGCGTCCTCGTCGGTGTTCTCCACCGCCTGCAGGCGGCCGACCACCGCGCCCATCAGGTCGCTGATCGTCACCAGGCCCTGGATCTCGCCGTATTCGTCCACCACCAGCGCCATCGACTGGTGTTCTTCGCGGAAGATCTCCAGCAGCTTCATCGCGTGGGTGGATTCGGAAACGTACAGGGTCTCGCGCAGGCCGGCGAACATCGACGGCCCGATGCCGTCCAGCCCGTGCGTGACCAGCGTCTTCACCTCGAGGATGCCGGCGATGTCCTGGTCGTTGCCGCGGTACACCGGGTAGCGCGAGAACGCGTGCTCGCGCATGGTTTCCAGGTTCTTCCCCGCATCGGCGGTGGTGTCCAGCCAGGCGATGCGGTTGCGCGGGGTCATCAGGCTGTCGGCGGTGCGGTCGCCCAGGCGCATGACCCGGTTCATCATGTCGCGCTCGTGGCTGTCGATCACGCCGGCCTCGTGGCTCTCGGCCACCAGCATGCGGATTTCCTCTTCGCTGACCGTGGCCGATTCGCTCTTGCCCAGCCCCAGCAGGCGCAGCATCAGCTGGGTAGAGCGTGACAGCAGCCACACGCCCGGCGCGGCGATGCGCGCCAGCCAGCCCATCGGTACCGCGACCACGCCGGCGATGTCCTCCGAACGGGTGATCGCCAGCCGTTTTGGCAGCAGTTCGCCGAAGATCAGCGTCAGGTAGGTGATGAGCGCCACCGCCAGCACCTTGCCGGTGGCATCGGCATAGGTGAAGCCGGGCGCTACCTGGCGCAGCCAGTCGGCAATCCGCAGGCCGATGGATTCGCCGCCGTAGACGCCGGTCAGGATGCCGATCAGGGTGATGCCGATCTGCACCGTGGACAGGAAGTTCTCCGGCCGCTCGGACAGCGCCAGCGCGCGCGCGGCACGCTTGCTGGAGGCGGCCATCTGCTTGAGCCGGCTCTTGCGCGAGGTCATGACCGACATCTCGGACATGGCGAAGAAGCCGTTGAGCAGGATCAGGGCGAGGACGATCAGGAACTCAAGCACGGGTCACTCCCCGGGTTGGTGGCGGGGAGGGGAAGGGCTGGCGCGGGCGGCAGGGACCGGCAAACGGGGCCTGGCGCGGCGGCGGGGAATAAGGGTCGTCGTCCATAGGCTGCGCCGCACGGGCGCCGGCGCATCTTAGCAAACCGTCGTGAGGAGCCGGCAACCGCCCATTCATGTGGATGGGGACGGGACGCCGGGAATACCCGAGCGGTCATTCAGCCGTCATAATTCCCCCTCGATGCCGCCCCTTCCGCGACGGCGAACAGGTTCCCCATGTTTTCATTGCAGACGATCTTCGGCTCCGGCAAGCAGTTCTACACCTATCTCGACGAGGCCGCGCAGGCCGCCGCCGACGGCGCCAGGGCGCTGCACACGATGATGCGCGAGGCCGACCGCCAGCCGGCGCTGGACGCGTTCAAGCTGGCCCGCCTGCGCGAGCGCGCGGCCTCGGACAAGATCAGCCAGGCGCTGGTGGACAGCTTCATGACCCCGATCGAGCGCGAGGACATCGAGGCGCTTGGTTCGGCGCTGTACAAGATCCCCAAGCAGATCGAGAAGTTCGCCGACCGCTATTCGCTGGCCACCCAGCACCTGGCGCAGATCGACTTCGCCCCGCGCGCGGCGATGCTGGAGCAGGCCGCCGACGTGGTGGTGGAGATGGTCAAGGACCTGCGCCACATGAACATCGACCGCATGACGGCGATGAACGAGAAGCTGCGCGCGCTGGAGAACGAGGCCGACCGGCTGATGCTGGAGCTGTACCGGGAGATCTATTCCGGGCGCCTGGACCACCTGCAGATGTTCCTGCTCAAGGAGTTCTTCGAGATCCTGGAAAAGGCCATCGACCGCTGCCGCGAGGCCGGCGTGGTGGTCTACCAGATCGTATTGAAGAATTCGTGATCGCCATGATGGGGTTCTCGGGCATTTCCGGCTTCGGCGGCAAGGGCACCGGCTGTGCCGGTACCCGCAGGCCGTACTTCCACATCCCCCGTCCCGCCGCAGGGCGGCGGGCCTGCCGCCTTGACTCAAGGGGGCAATCGCGATGCTGACATTAGTGCTGGTGGTGGTGCTGGCCGCGCTCGTCTTCGAGTTCATCAACGGCTTCCACGACACCGCCAACTCCATCGCCACGGTGGTGGCGACCAAGGTGCTCTCGCCCGGCTGGGCGGTGATGCTGGCCGCGGGCATGAACCTGATCGGCGCGCTGACCGGCACCGCGGTGGCGCTGACCATCGCCAACGGCCTGCTCAACGCCGAGGTGGTCGACGTGACCCCGCAGGTGATCCTGTGCGCGCTGCTCGGCGGCATCGTCTGGAACCTGATCACCTGGTGGAAGGGCCTGCCGTCCTCGTCCTCGCACGCGCTGATCGGCGGCCTGTGCGGCGCCGGCCTGGCCGCCGCGCACAACAACTGGGATGCGCTGATCTGGTCGCAGAACCTCGGCAACTGGGCGCAGAACAAGGGCCTGTTGTGGAAGGTGTTCGTGCCGATGATCACCTCGCCGATCGCCGGCTTCGCGCTCGGCATCGTGGTGATGTGCCTGCTGTGGGCGATCATCGCCGGCATGGCGCGCGCCGGCGGCGTGCTGCGGCGGCTGGCGCGGCCGCGCTGGGTCAACGCCTTCTTCGGCAAGGCGCAGATCGCCTCGGCCGCCTACATGGGCTTCGCCCACGGCCACAACGACGCGCAGAAGACGATGGGCATCATCGCCATGACCCTGATCGGCGCCGAGGCCACCGGCGCGCTGGACGACCTGCCGTCGTGGCTGGCGTTCATGCACCCGGACGCGCACGGCGGCGACGGCATCGCCATGTGGATCGTGCTGACCTGCGCGGTGGTGATGGCCGCCGGCACGGCCTCGGGCGGCTGGAAGATCATCAAGACCCTGGGCCACAAGATGGTCAAGCTGCACCCGATCCACGGCTTCGCCGCCGAAACCAGCTCGGCCACCATCCTGACCCTGGCCGCGCACTTCGGCATGCCGGTGTCGACCACCCACAGCATCTCCACCGCGATCATGGGCGTTGGCTTCGCCAAGAACCCGAAGTCGCTGCGCATCGGCGTGATCGAGCGCATCGTCTGGGCGTGGATCCTGACCATCCCGGCGGCCGGTGCCTGCGGCTATTTCGCCCTGCGCCTGTTCGAGATGGCCGGCTGGACCTGACCGCCCTTCCGGAACGCATGAAGAAAGGCCCGCCGGAGACGGCGGGCCTTTGCGTTGGAGAGGCGGCGGCCGGTGGCCGGCGATTTCTCAGTTGCGCTGGTACATCGCCTGCACGTCGCGGCGGAACGCGGCCTGGCTGTCGGCGCGGCTGTAGAACATGTGCCCGCCGGGGTATTCGCGCACCTGCACCCGCTGCGGGTCCTCGCCCATGCTCGGCATCTGGTCCACGGTCAGGATCGAGCCCATGAACGGGCACGACAGGTCGTTCCAGCCGTGCGCGATCAGCACCCGCAGCCGCGGGTCGATGGCCACGGCCTGGCGCAGCTGGGTGACCGCGCCGGCGCGCAGGTCGCCGTTGCGGTCCCACAGCCGGTTCACCTCGTAGCTCAGCGCGTTGTAGCGGGCGTCGACCTTCCAGCCGACCACGCGGGTGACGAAGTCCACCATCGCGGTGGTGGTCGGGGCGATGATGCTGTCCAGCAGCGGGTCGTTGGCGCGCTGCTCGGGATCGGTGGGGAACGGGTCGAAGGCGGTGACATTGGAGTCGTAGCGGCTGCCCAGCGTGCCCTTGTCGCGGAATACCTCGCGCAGGTAGGCCTGCGTCTCCAGGCGGCCGCCGGCGCGGCGCACGAACACCGGGTCCAGCCCGGTCAGTTCGGTGACCCTGCGGATCATCGCCTCGGTCGCCTGCGGGTCGGAGCGGCCCTTCATCAGCGCGGTGGCGTAGTCGCCACGGGTGTATTCGACCACCTCGCGCATCGCCTCGTCGGTGAGCCGGCCCTGGCGCTCCAGGTGCGCGGCGGCAATCGAGGGCAGGGTCTGCAGCCATGCCATCGGCGAGACGTCGCTGTTGTCCTCCAGCGTCGGGCTCAGGTACGGCGAGACCAGCACCAGCCCGTTCATCGCCACGCCCAGCCGGGTCTGCAGGTAATGGGTGATGCGCGGGCCGCGGTAGCCGCCGTAGCTTTCGCCGGCCAGGTACTTGCGCGAGGTCAGGCGCTGGTTCTTCAGCAGCCAGTCGTAGACCGCCCGCGACAGGTATTCGACGTCGGCGGTGGGGGTGAAGAACTGCTTCCTGGCCTCGTCGTCGGGAATGCGCGAGCGGCTGAAGCCGGTACCGACCGGGTCGATGAACACCAGGTCGGTGAAATCCAGCCAGGTGCCGGGGTTGTCGTGCAGCGTGGCCGGGGCCGAGGCGCTGTCGCCCTCGCTGCCGAAGGCGACCACCTGCGGGCCGATCGCGCCGAGGTTCAGGTAGACCGAGGAGGCGCCGGGGCCGCCGTTGAGGGCGAAGGTGACCGGCCGGTCCTTGCCGGGCATGGTGTAGGCGGTGAACACCACGTCGCCGATGACCTTGCCCTGCGCGTCGCGCACCGGCAGCGAGCCGACGGTGGCGGTGTAGTCGAGGGTACGGCCTTCCAGCCGCATGCTCTGGCGGACCGAGGCATCGGCCGGCAGCGGTGCGGGGGCGGGCGTGGCGGCCTTGTCTTCGCCGTCGGGCTTGTCGGCGGCGAAGGCGGCGGGTGTGGCAAGCGCCAGGGCGCCGGCAAAGGCGAGGTTGCGTAGCAGTGGCATGGAAGGCACCGGGTGAAGGGATGCCCGATGCTAGACCGCGATCCTGATCGGCCGGATGTGCGTAAAGCCATGCCGGGCATGTACGGGAGGATTCAAGGCCCCTCGCCCGATTGCGGGGAAATCAATTCCGCATGCCGTGGATACCCCGCCTCTCGCAGGTGCCGGGCTTGCCCGGCACGGGGTTTGCCGGGAAGGCCCCATGCGGGGCAAGCCCCGCATCTACGTAAATCTCGTGTTCGAATGGCCGGGATCAGACTTCCAGCGAAGCCGCGCCAGGAGGTACCCACCGGGGTAGTCATGCCTGCGCCGTCGCCACGGCTGATGGCGGTGAATAGCCGGGGTTAAACCTCCAGGGAGGCGAGATCGCCCTTGTTCTCCAGCCACCCCTTTCTATCCGACGCGCGCTTCTTCGCCAGCAGCATGTCCATCAGCGAGCGGGTCTGCTCGTCGTCGTCCACGGTGAGCTGCACCAGCCGGCGCGTATCCGGGTGGATGGTGGATTCGCGCAGCTGCGCCGGGTTCATCTCGCCCAGCCCCTTGAAGCGGGTGACGCTGACCTGGCCGCGGACCTTCTCGCGCTCGATCTTCTCCAGCAGCGAACGCTTTTCCTCTTCGTCCAGCGCATAGAACACCTGCTTGCCCACGTCCACGCGGAACAGCGGCGGCATCGCCACGAACACGTGGCCGGCATCGACCAGCGCCGGGAAGTGCTTCAGGAACAGCGCCGAGAGCAGGGTGGCGATGTGCAGGCCGTCGGAGTCGGCGTCGGCCAGGATCACGATCTTGCCGTAGCGCAGGCCGGAGATGTCCTCCTTGCCCGGGTCGCAGCCGATGGCGATGGCCAGGTTGTGCACTTCCTCCGAGGCCAGCACGCTGCCGGAAGCCACTTCCCAGGTGTTCAGGATCTTGCCGCGCAGCGGCAGGATCGCCTGGAAGTCCTTGTCGCGCGCCTGCTTGGCGCTGCCGCCGGCCGAATCACCTTCCACCAGGAACAACTCGGTGCGCGACAGGTCCTGCGAAATGCAGTCGGCCAGCTTGCCGGGCAGCGCCGGGCCCTGGGTGACCTTCTTGCGCACCACCAGCTTCTCGGTCTTCAGCCGCGCGCTGGCGCGCTCGATGGCGATCTGGGCGATGCGCTCGCCGACCTCCACGTTCTGGTTCAGCAGCAGGCTGAAGGCATCGTGCGCGGCGCCCTCGACGAAACCGGCGGCCTGGCGCGAGGACAGGCGCTCCTTGGTCTGGCCGGAGAACTGCGGGTCGGTCATCTTCAGCGACAGCACGAACGACACCCGGTCCCAGACGTCCTCCGGCGCCAGCTTGACCCCGCGCGGCAGCAGGTTGCGGAAGTCGCAGAACTCGCGCAGCGCCTCGGTCAGGCCGGTGCGCAGGCCGTTGACGTGGGTGCCGTGCTGGGCGGTGGGGATCAGGTTGACGTAGCTCTCCTGCACCAGCTCGCCTTCCGGCAGCCAGGCCACGGCCCAGTCGACGACTTCGGTTTCCTTCTTCAGGCTGCCGACGAACAGCTCGGCCGGCAGCATCTCGCGTTCGCCCAGCTCGGCCTTCAGGTAATCGCGCAGGCCGTCCTCGTAATGCCAGCTCTCGGTTTCGCCGGTGGCCTCGTCGGTCAGCTTCACCGTCAGCCCGGGGCACAGCACCGCCTTGGCGCGCAGCAGGTGGCGCAGCGCGCGCAGGTTGAACTTCGCCGTGTCGAAATACTTCGGGTCGGGCCAGAAGCGCAGGCGGGTGCCGGTGTTCTTCCTGCCCACCGTGCCAACCACTTCCAGCGGGCTGGCGCGGTCGCCGTCGCGGAACGTGATGCGGTGCTCGTTGCCCTCGCGCTTGATGTGGATTTCCACCAGTGTGGACAGCGCGTTGACCACGCTGACGCCGACGCCGTGCAGGCCGCCGCTGAAGGTATAGTTGCGGTTGCTGAACTTGCCACCGGCATGCAGCCGGGTGAGGATCAGTTCGACACCGGGGATCTTCTCCTCCGGGTGGATGTCCACCGGCATGCCGCGGCCGTCGTCGCTGACCTCGCAGCTGCCGTCCTTGAACAGGACGACCTCGACGGTCTTCGCGTGCCCGGCCAGCGCCTCGTCCACCGAGTTGTCGATGACCTCCTGCGCCAGGTGGTTCGGGCGGGTGGTGTCGGTATACATGCCGGGACGGCGTTTGACCGGGTCCAGGCCGGAGAGGACTTCGATGTCGGCGGCGTTGTAGCGGGCGTTCATGTATCTCGATGCGGCAGTGCGACGGGCAAGTTTGCGGTCTGCCGGCGGAATTTGCACGCCGGGCATTCAGTGCCGGGAGGGGCGGGCGTGGGTATCCTGCACCGGTCGAGAGGCATGCAACCGGCCCCCTGCGCCGGTGCGAACCCGGAGGATGATGATGAAATCGTCGAAATTGCTGGCCTGGGCAGTGGCCGCTGCCGCCGTCGTGGCGGTACCGCTGGTGATGGCGCAGAGCGCCGCCAACAAGGGCAAGACGGCCGAAGCCGCACAGGATGCGTCCGCCGACAAGGCGAAGGCCGAGGCCGAGCAGAAGGCCCGGCGCCGTGCCGCGGCCGCCGCGCAGCAGAAGGCCCGGGGCGAGCAGCCGGCCCCGCGCGAGGAAGAGGAAGAAGAGGAAGCCCGCAAGCGTCGCTGACGCGGGTTTCCCGATGGTGGATGGACGCCCCGGCGCTGGCCGGGGCGTCTTTTTTTTGAGGTCGCCGCATCCCGCGCTTGGGTGTTCGCGCGACAACCTTTAAACTAGGGCTTTCCGGGAGGCAAGTGAGCCATGACCCCCCTTATTTTCGTTACCGGCGGCGTGGTGTCCTCGCTTGGCAAGGGCATCGCCGCCGCGTCGCTGGCCTCCATCCTCGAGGCGCGTGGCCTGAAGGTCACGATGATGAAGCTGGACCCGTACATCAACGTCGATCCGGGCACCATGAGTCCCTTCCAGCACGGCGAGGTCTACGTCACCGACGACGGTGCCGAGACCGACCTGGACCTGGGCCATTACGAGCGCTTCGTCCATACCCGGCTGAGCCGAAAGAATTCGGTCACCACCGGGCGCATCTACGAGAACGTGATCCGCAAGGAGCGCCGCGGCGACTACCTCGGCGCCACTGTGCAGGTGATCCCGCACATCACCGACGAGATTCGCCGCTGCATCGACGAGGCCACCGAGGGCTTCGACGTGGCGCTGGTGGAGATCGGCGGCACCGTCGGCGACATCGAGTCGCTGCCGTTCCTGGAGGCGATCCGCCAGGTGCGCACCGAGCGCGGCCCGGAGAAGGCGCTGTTCATGCACCTGACGCTGGTGCCGTACATCGGCGCCGCCGGCGAGCTGAAGACCAAGCCGACCCAGCACTCGGTCAAGGAGCTGCGCTCGATCGGCATCCAGCCGGACGTGCTGCTGTGCCGCTCCGAGCAGGCCATCCCCGATTCGGAGCGGCGCAAGATTTCGCTGTTCACCAACGTCTCCGAGCGCGCGGTGATCAGTGTGCCGGACGTGGACGTTCTGTACCGCGTGCCGATGGGCCTGCATGCGCAAGGGCTGGATGAAATCGTCGTCAACCAGCTCAAGCTCGCCGACAAGGCCGGCCCGGCCGACCTGTCCGAGTGGGAGGCGGTGCTGGATGCGGCGCTGCACCCGCTGGACGAGGTCACCATCGCCGTGGTCGGCAAGTACGTCGATCACCAGGACGCCTACAAGTCGGTGGGCGAGGCGCTCAAGCACGGCGGCCTGCGCCAGCGCACCAAGGTCAACCTCAGGTGGCTGGAAGCGCAGGAGCTGGAAGGCTCGGACCTTTCCGCGCTGGACGGCGTCGACGGCATCCTTGTGCCGGGTGGCTTCGGTGACCGCGGTTTCGAGGGCAAGGTGCTCACCTCCCGCCATGCCCGCGAGCACAAGCTGCCGTATTTCGGCATCTGCTACGGCATGCAGGCGGCGGTGGTGGACCATGCCCGCCATGTGGCCGGGCTGGACGGCGCCAACAGCACCGAGAACGACCGGCAGACGCCGCACCCGGTGATCGGCCTGATCACCGAATGGCGCACCGCCAGCGGCGAGGTCGAAAAGCGCGACGAGAAGTCCGACCTCGGCGGCACCATGCGCCTGGGCCTGCAGGAGCAACGGCTGAAGCCGGGTACGCTGGCGCGCGAGTTGTACGGCAAGGACGTGGTGGCCGAGCGCCACCGCCACCGCTACGAGTTCAACAACCGCTACCGCACCCAGCTGGAAGATGCCGGGTTGGTGATCTCCGGCAAGTCGATGGACGACACGCTGGTGGAGGTGGTGGAACTGCCGCGCGACGTGCACCCGTGGTTCCTGGCCTGCCAGGCGCATCCGGAATTCCTGTCCACCCCGCGCGGCGGCCACCCGCTGTTCATCGGTTTCATCCGCGCGGCGCGCGAGAAGAAGGCTGGCGGTAAGTTGCTGAAGGAAGCGCGGGCCTGATGTTCATCACAGCCACTGCAGGTGCGGCGTCAGTCGATGCTTTGTAGTGGCTTCCGAAAAGTGCAGTCGCGACTTGCGTCGCTCCTACCGAGGTATTGATTACATGAAGCTCTGCGGATTCGAAGTCGGCCTGGACCAGCCGCTGTTCCTGATCGCCGGCCCGTGCGTGATCGAGTCGATGCAGTTGCAGCTCGACGTCGCCGGCCAGCTCAAGGAGATCACCGGCAAGCTGGGGATGAACTTCATCTTCAAGTCCAGCTTCGACAAGGCCAACCGCACCTCCGGCACCAGC
Source organism: Stenotrophomonas daejeonensis (assembly GCF_001431505.1). Taxonomy (GTDB): domain Bacteria; phylum Pseudomonadota; class Gammaproteobacteria; order Xanthomonadales; family Xanthomonadaceae; genus Stenotrophomonas; species Stenotrophomonas daejeonensis. The sequence goes on along the minus strand of NZ_LDJP01000068.1, from coordinate 5,111 downwards.
TTCCGTGGTCCCGGCATGGAGGAAGGGCTGAAGGTGCTGGCCGAGGTGAAGAAGCAGATCGGCGTGCCGGTATTGACCGACGTGCACGAATACACGCCGATGGACGAGGTGGCCTCGGTCGTGGACGTGTTGCAGACCCCGGCCTTCCTCGTGCGCCAGACCGACTTCATCAAGAAGGTGTGCGCCGCCGGCAAGCCGGTGAACATCAAGAAGGGCCAGTTCCTGTCGCCGTGGGACATGAAGCCGGTCGTCGAGAAGGCCAAGTCCACCGGCAATGCCGACATCATGGTCTGCGAGCGCGGCGCCAGCTTCGGCTACAACAACCTGGTCAGCGACATGCGCTCGCTGGCGGTGATGCGCGACACCGGCTGCCCGGTGGTGTTCGACGCCACCCACTCGGTGCAGCTGCCGGGCGGGCAGGGCGGAAGCTCCGGCGGCCAGCGCGAGTTCGTGCCGGTGCTGGCGCGCGCGGCGGTGGCGGTGGGCGTGGCCGGCCTGTTTGCCGAAACCCACCCGGACCCGTCCAAGGCCCTGTCCGACGGCCCCAATGCGTGGCCGCTGGGCAAGATGGAAGCCTTGCTGGAAACCCTGCTGGCGCTGGATTCGATCACCAAGAAAAACGGGTTTCTCGAAACCACGCTCTGAACCCGAACAATGGCCCGCCCCGCGCGGGCCATTGGTTTTCACTGTAGTGCCGGCCGCTGGCCGGCAACCTCGCATTTCCAGCATTCATGCAGATGCCGGCCAGCGGCCGGCACTACCCCGGCGCTTTCAGCCGCAAGCAACGCGCCGCGCCCGCCGGCGCATCGTTTAAACTGCGGGGCGGTTTCACATTCCGTCCCCTACGAGTCCATCCTGCCGACCATGACCAATATCGCCAAGATCCACGCCCGTGAAATCCTCGACAGCCGCGGCAACCCCACGCTGGAGGCCGAAGTTACCCTGGCCGACGGCTCGTTCGGCCGCGCCGCGGTGCCCTCGGGTGCCTCCACCGGCACCAAGGAGGCGGTGGAACTGCGCGATGGCGACAAGACCCGCTACTTGGGCAAGGGCGTGCGCGACGCGGTGGCCAACGTCAACGGCGCCATCGCCACTGCGTTGAAGGATTTCGACGCCGCCGACCAGGCCGGGCTGGACCGCCGCCTGATCGACCTCGACGGCACCGAGAACAAGGGCCGCCTCGGCGCCAACGCACTGCTGGGCGTGTCGATGGCTGCCGCCCATGCGGTCGCCGCGTCGAGGAAGCAGGCGCTGTGGCAGTACCTGGCGGGCATGACCGGCGCCACGCCGTCGCTGCCGGTACCGATGATGAACATCATCAACGGCGGCGCGCATGCCGACAACAACGTCGACTTCCAGGAATTCATGGTGCTGCCGGTCGGCTTCACCTCGTTCAGCGAGTCGCTGCGCGCCGGCACCGAGATCTTCCACTCGCTGAAGTCGGTGCTGAAGGGCCACGGGCTGAGCACGGCGGTCGGCGACGAGGGCGGCTTCGCCCCGGATTTCCGCAGCAACGTCGAGGCGCTGGACACCATCCTCGAAGCCATCGGCAAGGCCGGCTACACCGCCGGCGAGGACGTGCTGCTGGGCCTGGACGTGGCCTCCAGCGAGTTCTACGAGAACGGCAAGTACAACCTGGTCGGCGAGAACAAGCGCCTGACCTCCGAGCAGTTCGTCGATTTCCTCGCCGACTGGAGCGCGCAGTACCCGATCATCACCATTGAGGACGGCCTGGCCGAGAACGACTGGGCCGGCTGGAAGCTGCTGACCGAGCGCATCGGCGGCAAGGTGCAGTTGGTCGGCGACGACCTGTTCGTCACCAACCCGAAGATCTTCGCCGAGGGCATCGAGTCGGGCACCGCCAACGCGATCCTGATCAAGGTCAACCAGATCGGCACCCTGAGCGAGACGCTGGAGGCCATCGCGATGGCCGACAAGGCGCACTACGCGGCGATCGTCTCGCACCGCTCGGGTGAAACCGAGGACACCACCATCGCCGACATCGCCGTGGCCACCACCGCCACCCAGATCAAGACCGGCTCGTTGTGCCGCAGCGACCGCGTGGCCAAGTACAACCAGCTGCTGCGCATCGAGGAAGCCCTCGGCGCCGGCGCGCGTTACGCCGGGCGTGACGCGTTCGTCTCGCTCAAGCGCTGACGGCCCATGCGCAACTGGCGCTGGCTGTTGCTGGTGCTGGCGGTACTGCTGGCCGGCCTGCAGTACCGCTTCTGGTTCGGCCCGGGCAACTCGGGCGAGGTGATGATGCTCGAGGCCCAGGTCGCCAACCAGAAGCGCGACAACGAAGGCCTGCAGCAGCGCAACGACGCGCTCGCCGCCGAGGTCAAGGACCTGAAGGAAGGCGAGGCCGCGATCGAGGAACGCGCGCGCAGCGAGCTGGGCATGATCAAGCCCGGCGAGAAGTTCTACCGCGTGGTCGAGGACGCGCCGGTCGCAGCGCCGGCGCCGGCCGGCAGCGGCGCGCACGGTGCCGCGACGACGGAGCCGTTGCCGTGAGCACGCAGGTGTGGGCGGTGGTGCCGGCTGCCGGGCGCGGTACCCGCTTCGGCGGGCCGCTGCCCAAGCAGTACCTGTTGGCGGCGGGCGAACCGCTGCTGGCGCACACGCTGGACGCCCTGCTGTCGCACGCGGGCGTGGCCGGGGTGATGGTCGCCATCGCCGAAAACGACGCCGACTGGCCCGGCTGGACCGAACTTGCCGGCAAGCCGGTGCTGACCTGCACCGGCGGCGCCACCCGCGCCGACTCGGTGCTGGCCGGGCTGCAGGCATTGCCGGACAGCGTGCGCGCCGACGACTTCGTGCTGGTGCACGATGCCGCACGCCCGAACCTGCCGGCGGCCGACCTCGGGCGCCTGCTGGAAGTGGGGCGCATCGACCCGGTCGGCGCGATCCTCGCCGCGCCGGTGCGCGATACCCTCAAGCGCGCCGGCGATGACGGCGGCATCGACCGCACCGAGCCGCGCGAGCGCCTGTGGCGCGCATTGACCCCGCAGTTGTTCCGCCGCCACCAGTTGACCCGGGCCCTGCTCGACGCGACCGGTGCCGGCGTCGCGGTCACCGACGAGGCGATGGCGATGGAGCGGCAGGGCGCGCGCCCGCTGCTGGTCGAGGGCGACGAATGCAACTTCAAGGTCACCACGCCGGCCGACCTGGCCCGCTTCGAATTCGAGCTGTCGCGCCGCGGCGGCTGATTTCCCCGCCCGGTGCGAGAATGCCGGGCCCTACACGACGTACACGACCGCGATGAATGCCTCCGCTCCTTTTCCGCCCATCCGCATAGGACAGGGCTACGACGTCCATGCCTTCGGCGAGGGCGACCACGTCATGCTCGGCGGCGTGCGCGTACCGCACCGCTGCGGCGTGCTGGCGCACAGTGACGGCGACGTGATCCTGCACGCGCTGTGCGATGCCATGCTCGGCGCGCTGGCGCTGGGCGACATCGGCCAGCATTTCCCGCCCAGTGACGCGCGCTGGAAGGGTGCGGACAGCAGCGATTTCGTCCGCCATTGCAACGGCCTGCTGCGCGAACGCGGCTGGCAGGTGGGCAATGCCGACGTCACCGTGATCTGCGAACGGCCCAAGGTTGGTCCGCATGCATTGGCGATGCGCGGGAAAGTGGCGCAATTGCTGGGCGTGGAACCGGACCGGGTCAGCGTCAAGGCCACCACCAGCGAAAAGCTGGGCTTCACCGGCCGCGAGGAAGGCATCGCCGCGCAGGCGGTGGTGCTGTTGGTGGCGGCATGACCGCACTGCCGCTGGCGTTCGGCGCGCCACTGCTGGATGCCATCATCCGCAGCGTACCGGAGGACTTCCAGGTGGACGAACTGCCGGCCTTCGAGGCCAGCGGCGAGGGCGAGCACCTGCTGCTGGAGATCCGCAAGCGCGGCGCGAATACCGTGGCCGTCGCGAAGCGGCTGGCGCAATGGGCCGGCGTGGCGGAAATGGGCGTCAGCTACGCCGGGCAGAAGGACCGCCATGCGGTGACCACGCAGCGCTTCAGCGTGCACCTGCCCAAGCGCGTCGCGCCCGACCTGGCGCTGCTGGAATCGGACGAAATCCACGTGCTCGCCTCGACCTGGCACAACCGCAAGCTGCAACGTGGCGCGCTGGCCGGCAACCGTTTCAGGCTGGTGCTGCGGCAGGTGCAGGGCGAGCGCGGGGCCATCGACGAACGCCTGCGGACGATTGCCGCGCGCGGCCTGCCCAACTGGTTCGGCGAACAGCGCTTCGGCCGTGACGGCGGCAACGTGCCGGCCGCGTTGCAGATGTTCGCCGGCCGCCGCATGCGCAGGGACCAGCGCTCGATGCTGCTGTCCGCCGCGCGTTCGGCGTTGTTCAACCGGGTGCTGGCCGCGCGGGTGGAGCAGGGCTGCTGGGATGTCGCGCTGGATGGAGAGGTGTGGGTGCTGGACGGCAGCCGCTCGGTGTTCGGTCCAGAGCCGATGAACGACGCGCTGGCCGAGCGGCTGGCGCATTTCGACATCCATCCCAGCGGACCGTTGTGGGGCGCGGGTGAGCTGCGCAGTACCGGCAAGGCACTGGAACTGGAACAGGCGGCACTGGCCGACGAGCAGGCGCTGGCATTGCGCGTGGGGCTGGAACAGGCCGGGCTGAAGCAGGAACGCCGCGCCCTGCGGTTGCGCCCGGCATCGATGCAGCACGCATGGTTGCAGGATGACGCGTTGGAGCTGTCCTTCGCATTGCCACCCGGTTGCTACGCCACTGCGGTGCTGCACGAACTGGGCAGCGTGGTTGAAGCCCAGCGTCCATAGCCGCTCGTGGTGGTGGCGACATGGGGCGTGGATGCGAGGCAAGCCCCGCACCTTGTGTCTTGAAGCCTGCCCCGATCAGGCAGACTTCCCCGGAGTGATCCGGGAGGTTCCGATGATGCCGTCTCCGCACTTGAGCCTTCGAGCTCGCACCGTAGATCCGGCACATCGGAACCCTTTTCCGCCTTGGAGCTTGAACGGTATCTTCGGCCCGCTTTTGCGAGAGCCAGCACGAACAAGGGCAAGCCCGGCGGTCACTGGATCCGGTTCGACAGCAGGAGACAGAGACATGCAGGTGATAGGCATCGACGTGGCCAAGGGCAA
>NZ_LDJP01000067.1 GCF_001431505.1 Stenotrophomonas daejeonensis | reverse complement strand
TCGGGGACGTGGCCCCGACCTACCCGCTCTCCGGAAGCCCCTCCCTCCCCGCACCATCACGCGCTTGCCCCCGCAATGCCTCGCACTGCAATCTGGCACCCCCCCGTCCTGCAATCTTCCGCCCCGGCATGCGCTCCTCCGAACGTCTGTTGACCCGCCTCTGGGCCCACGAAAAGGCCAGCTACGGGTTGCGCGTGTTCGTCGCGCTGTCCACCGTGCTGGCCGCGTGCTGGTACCGCGGCGACCTGCTGCCGCTGCCGTCGCTGTTCCTCGGCATCATCGCCAGCGCCATCGCCGAGACCGACGACAACGGCCGCGGCCGCGCCAAGGCGGTGCTGTTATCGCTGCTGTGCTTCGTCGTCGCGGCGGCGGCGGTGATCCAGTTGTTCGCGATGCCGCTGGCCTTCGTCGCCGCGCTGGCGCTGGCCGCGTTCGCGCTGACCCTGCTCGGCGCGCTCGGCGAACGCTACGCCTCCATCGGCCAGGCCACGGTGACGCTGGCGATCTACATGATGGTCGCCCTCGACCAGCAGCCGGACGCCGACGCCGCGCAGGCCTGGCGCGAGGCCTGGCTGCTGCTGGCCGGCGCGGCCTGGTACGGCCTGCTGTCGATCCTGTGGACGGTGATGTTCGCCAACCGCCCGGTGCGCGAGCGGCTGGCGCGGCTGTACGCCGAACTGGGCCGTTACCTGCAACTGAAGGCCGACCTGTTCGAGCCGGTGCGGAATGGCGGGCTGGAGGCGCGGCAACTGGCGCTGGCCGAGCAGAACGTGCGCGTGGTGCAGGCGCTGGACGCCGCCAAGACCGCCATCCTCAGCCGCTTCGGCCGCTCCGGTCGGCCGGGCGTGCAGTCCGGCCTGTACTTCCGCCTGTACTACATGGCGCAGGATTTCCACGAGCGCGCCAGCTCCTCGCACTACCCCTACGAAGCGCTGACCGAGGCCTTTTTCCACAGCGACGTGCTGTACCGCTGCCGCCGGCTGCTGACCCTGCAGGGCCAGGCCTGCGCCGCGCTGGGCCAGGCCATCCGCCTGCGCCAGCCGTTCGACTATGGCGACCAGTGCCGGCAGGCCGGGCAGGACCTGCAACAGTCGCTGCGCTACCTGCGCGGGCAACCCGACCCGCGCTGGCGGCTGCTGGGCTCGCTGCAGCTGCTGGAAACCAACCTGTCCAACATCGCCCGGCAGCTGTCCGAGGCCTCGCTGGCCGACACCCCGCTGGAAGGCATCGACACCCGCCTCCGCGACTCCTCGCCGCACACCCTGCGCGAAATGGCCACGCGCCTGCGCCAGGCACTGACCCCCGGCTCGCTGCTGTTCCGCCACGGCGTGCGCATCGCGTTGGCGCTGACCGCCGGCTACGCGCTGCTCAAGCTGGTGCACCCGCAGAACGGCTACTGGATATTGCTGACCATCGTGTTCGTGTGCCGCCCGCATTTCGGCGCCACCCGGCTGCGGCTGGTGCAGCGCGTGGCCGGCACGCTGCTCGGCCTGGGCGTGACGTGGGCGCTGATGCAGCTGTTCCCGGGCACCGCGTTGCAACTGCTGCTGGCGCTGGCCGCCGCGCTGCTGTTCTTCGTCACCCGCAACGAGCGCTACGTCATCGCCACCGCCGCGATCACGCTGATGGCGCTGCTGTGCTTCAACCTGCTCGGCGACGACGGCTTCGTGCTGATCTGGCCGCGGCTGCTGGACACGCTGATCGGCGGCGCCATCGCGGTGGCGGCCTCGCTGCTGGTCCTGCCCGACTGGCAGGGCCGGCGCCTGCACCGGGTGATGGCGCAGGTGGCGGCCACCTGCACCGGCTACCTGGACGCGGTGCTGGGCCAGTACCGCAGCGGCATGCGCGACGACCTGCCCTACCGCGTCGCCCGCCGCGACATGCACAACGCCGACGTGGCGCTGTCGGTGGCGCTGTCCAACATGCTGCGCGAGCCCAGCTACGCACGCGGCAACCTCGACGCCGGCTTCCGCTTCCTGGCCCTGTCCAACACCCTGCTCGGCTACCTGTCGGCGCTGGGCGCGCACCGCGCGCAGGCGGCGGCGGTCGAAGGCGACCCGCTGATCGAGCAGGGCCACCGGCAGTTGCGGCAGTCGCTGGCGCAGTTGGCCGACGCGCTGGAGCAACGCCAGCCGGCGACGCCGCAGGAAGACGAGGTGGCGCTGGCCGATGCGCTGGAACAGCTGCCCGACGACATCGACGACAAGCCGCGGCTGGTGCGCACCCAGCTGGCGCTGATGCTGCGGCTGCTGCCGAAGCTGCGCGCGGCGGCGGCCGAAGCCGTCGGCAACGCCACGTAGGTCGGGGCCATGCCCCCGACGGGCTTTGGCATCAAGACGTCGGGGGCGTGACCCCGACCTACCCTCCTGCCAACCCGGGACTCCTGCTAAGGTGCCGCGCAGAACGCAAGGAGACCCGATGGCCGGCCACAACCAGTTCGCGTTGCTGAAGCAGCGCCGCTTCCTCCCGTTCTTCATCGTCCAGTCGCTGGGCGCGTTCAACGACAACATCTACCGGCAGGCGATCATCGGCCTGCTGTTCTACCTCGGCGTCGGCACCGCCGAGCGCACGCTCTACACCAACCTGGCGCCGGCGCTGTTCATCCTGCCCTACTTCCTGTTCTCGGCCTTGGCCGGGCAGATCGCCGAGAAGCTGGAGAAGCAGCGGCTGATCGTCATCACCACGATGATGGAAATCGCGATCATGTCGCTGGCCGCCGTCGGCTTCCTGTTGCAGAACATGCCGGTGCTGCTGCTGGCGCTGTTCTGCACCGGCCTGCAATCCACCCTGTTCGGGCCGGTGAAGTATTCGGTGCTGCCGTCGATCCTCAAGCCGGAGGAGCTGACCGGCGGCAATGGCCTGGTCGAGATGGGCACTTCGCTGTCGATCCTGACCGGCATGATCGCCGGCGGCCTGGTGTTCGTGCTGGCCGGCAGCCACGGCCCGGTCGTCGCGGCGGTGGCGATCATCGCGCTGGCGCTGGCCGGCAACGCCGCCGCACGGATGATGCCGCGCGTGGACGCCGGCGCGCCGGAGCTGAAGATCCGCTGGAACCCGCTGTCCGAATCGCTGGCGGTGCTGCGGCTGGCGAAGAAGCAGAAGGCGGTGCGCAACGCCATCCTCGGCGTGTCGTGGTTCTGGTTCGTCGGCACCGTGCTGACCTCGCAGCTGCCCAGCTATGCGGTGGTCAACCTCGGCGGCGAACCCACGCTCTACATCTTCGCGCTGGCACTGTTCTCCATCGGCACCGGCACCGGCTCGCTGCTGTGCGAGAAGCTGTCGGCGCGCACCGTCGAAATCGGCCTGGTGCCGTTGGGCGCGTTCGGCATCAGCGCATTCCTGCTCGACCTGTATTTCGCCCGCGCCGGCACCGCCACCGCGCAAGGCCTTTCGCTGGCGCAGTTCGTGCAGCAGCCGGGCAGCGCCCGCATCATCGTCGACCTGCTCGGCATCGGCCTGTTCACCGGCTTCTTCGTGGTGCCGCTGTTCGCGCTGATCCAGAGTCGCACGCCGAAATCGGAGATGTCGCGCGTGTTCGCTGCGCTGAACATCCAGAACTCCGGCTTCATCGTGCTGGCCGCGGTCATCGGCCTGCTGCTGCAACTGAAGCAACTGACGCTGTTCGGCCACACCGTGCCGATGCCCGGCCTGAGCATCCCGCAGCTGTTCCTCGCGCTGGCCATCGCCAACACGCTGGTGGCGATCTGGATCTTCAGCATCGTGCCCGAGTTCCTGATGCGCTTCCTCAGCTGGTTGATGGTGCGCACGCTGTACCGGCTGCGCGTGCGCGGCATCGAGGCCAATGTGCCCGACGAGGGCGCGGCGTTGCTGGTCTGCAACCACGTCAGCTACATGGATGCGCTGATCCTGGCGGCGGTGGTGCCGCGCCCGGTGCGCTTCGTCATGTATTACCGGATCTTCAACATCCCGGTGCTGCGCTGGATCTTCCGCACCGCCAAGGCCATTCCCATCGCCAGCCCGAAGGAGGACGCCGGGCTGATGCAGCGCGCCTTCGACGCGGTGGACGCGGCACTGGCCGAGGGCGAGCTGGTCTGCATCTTCCCCGAAGGCGCGTTGACCCGCGACGGCGGCATCGCCGCATTCAGGTCCGGGGTAGAGAAGATCCTCGCCCGGCGCCCGGTGCCAGTGGTACCGATGGCGCTCAAGGGCATGTGGGCCAGCATGTGGAGCCGGCGCGACAGCCGGCTGGGGCGGATGCGCGTGCCACGCCGCTTCCGCGCCAATGTCGAAGTCGTCGCCGGCACCGCCGTCGATGGCGCCGCCACCGACGCGGCGCAACTGGAGGCCGCGGTGCGCGCACTGCGCGGCGACGATGCTTGAAGCCACACCCGGCCACTGGCTACGCTAGCGCCACGGTCGCGATGGACACGCCACGCAGACACCGACAAGGGGAAAACATGGACAACACCACGCCACCGCCGCCGCCCACGCCCGTCGTGGCGCCGCAGCAGGTGCACCATCACCACCACTACCCGCCGAAATCCGGCGGCACCGCCGCGTTGCTGGAGGCCCTGCCCGGCATCTTCCAGGTGTTCGGCATCGGCCACATGTACGCCGGCAACGTCGGCACCGGGCTGATCATCATGTTCGGCTACTGGGCGGTGGCCTTCGTCAACTTCCTGCTCTGCTTCGTGTTCATCGGCTTCATCACCGGGCCGCTGTGCTGGGTAGCCACGATGATCATCTCGTCGCTGACCGCGGCCAACGCCTGCAAGACCCGCTGACCCCACTTCCAAACCAACCGGAGCCTTCCCGATGAGCGCAGTGCCCCCCTCCCCTTCCTCGTTCAACACCGCCAAGCCCGTTCCCAACCACCTGTTGTGGTCGATCCTGGTCACGGTGTTCAACTTCCTGGTCTGCTGCATCGCCTGCTGGAACTTCCCGGGCCTGATCACCGGCATCGTCGCCATCGTGTTCTCCTCCAAGGTCAACGCGCGGCTCAATGCCGGCGACGTGGCCGGCGCGGAGCAGGCCTCGCGCAACGCCAGGATCTGGGCCTGGGTGACCACCGGCTTCCTGATCCTCGGCGTGCTGGCCTTCTTCATCTCGCTGGCCTTCATGGGCGGCACCGAAGGCTACATGGAGCGGATCGAGGAAATCCGCCAGCAGATCGAAGCCACCCGTTGATGCCCCCAAGGCGCACCCTGCTCCTGGCTGCACTACCGGCCGCCGCCCTGGCGGCCGGTGTCGGCATCTGGGCCCTGCGGACCTTCGACCCCAACCTGCCGGGCAATCCCTTCCCGCCCTGCATTTTCCTCACGCTGACCGGCCATTACTGCGCCGGCTGCGGCATCACCCGCGCCCTGCACGCACTGGTGCACGGCGACCTCGCCACCGCCCTGCGCATGAACGTGCTGGCGACCAGCCTGCTTGCGCTGGTGCCCCCGGTCGCCGCCTGGCATGCCGGCTGGAAGCCAGCAGCACTGCGCCCATTCGCCACGCTGCTGGCTTCGCCGTGGCTGTGGGGCGTGGTGCTGTTCGGGTTCTGGATTGCACGCAATCTGCCGTGGTACCCGTTCAACCTGCTGGCGCCGGGCTGAAAAGCCTCGTTTGCGCGGCGACTTCCCCATGCGCGGTGGCGCGCCGGACAAACCGGCACCTTCCTGCCTGCATGGCGCGGATCGCACGCAACATGCCTTGGTATCCATTCACTCCGCTCGCACCGGGCTGAAAACGCCGCTTCATCGCAGATGCGGGGCTTGCCCCGCATGCGGCCTTCCCGGTAAAGCCCTGTGCCGGGCAAGCCCGGCACCTACGAATCCGGGCCGATGCGAAGCCTGCCCGCATCGAAGCCGCAGTCAGCCAACCCAGCCGGCGATGATCATCAGCGCCAGCACCGCCATCCACAGCAGCAGCATCCGCCACACCACGCTCATCGCGTCGCGCAGCTCGGGGAAGCGCTCGTCGATGGGGACAAGGCCGGCCTCGCGCGCTTCCTCGGCCTCCTCGCCCAGTTCCATGCCGACACCGGCGCGCGCCGCCTCGCCGAGGAAGTCCAGCTCCAGCGCCCAGCGGTTGCCGGCAGCGCGGCGCCATGCCGAAAACACCGTGTCGAAATTGCCCACCAGCGCCATCGACAGCGCCATCAACTGCGCCACCGGCCATTCCAGCACCGCCAGCGCCCGGCTGCCGCCCTCGTGGCTGGCGCCGGACAACCGCGCCGCCTGCGGCCCCTGCACCGCCTGCGCCAGCAGCCGGTATGCCGCCACGCCGAACGGGCCCAGCAGCAGGAACCAGAACAGCGGCGCGAACCAGCGCCGCAACGCGTTGAACATGACCGCATCGACCAGCGACGCCGCGTCCTCGCGCATGCTGCCACCGGCCGCACGCAGGTGCGCGGTCGCCTGTGCGCGGCTACCGGCATCGTCGGCATCGATCACCGCCTCGACGTCGCGGTCCAGGTCGCGCGGCCCCCAGCACAGCACCAGCACGACGATGCCGTACAACAGCGACGGCAGGCCGTAGAGGCGCTCGTCCAGCAGCCATTGCAGCAGGGCCACCGGCAGCAGCAATGGCACCAGCGCCGGCAGCAGGCCGAAGCGGCCGCGCGCCCACCCGCCCTGCGCCTGCAGCCATGCCAGCCAGCGCCCGAACCAATGCCAGTCGCGCATGGCGGCCATCACGGCCGGGGCCAGATGGCCCAGCACCAATGCCGCGATCACGGCTACCAGGGTAGTGAACATGGGTTACCTCCGCGCCCCGATTGTAGGCCCTGCGGCATCCGCCGACGGTCGCCCGGGCTCACGCCCGCTGCCGCCGGTACCAGTGCTCGACCAGGGTACTGGCGATCGAGATCGGCGGCGGCAGCAGGATGCCCTGGCCATCGTCGCCCTCGCTGCGGCGGCGCAGTGCGGCACCGACCTCCTCGACGTCGAACCAGCGGGCGTCCTCCAGCTCGCCATCCACGGTGGGCACGTCGTCATGCGCCTCGGCGTGGAAGCCGACCATCAGCGCGCCCGGGAACGGCCACGGCTGGGTGCCCAGGTAATGCGCGCCGGTCACCCGCACCCGGGTTTCCTCGAACACCTCGCGCGCCACGGTCTGTTCGAAGGTTTCGCCCGGCTCGACGAAGCCGGCCAGCACCGACCAGCGCCGCGGCGCCCAGGCCGCCTGCCGGCCCAACAGCAGGCGGCCGCCGTTCTCGACCGCGACGATGACCGCCGGGTCGACCCGCGGGTAATGCTCGGTGCCGCACTGCCCGCAGCGGCCGATGAAACCGCCGCGGCCGAAGGCCACCGCACCGCCGCAGACGCCGCAGTAGCGGTTGCGCGAATGCCAGTACGACATGCCGCGCGCGTAGCAGAAGATGCCCGCCACCTCGGCCGGCCACTCGGCCGCGGCGCGGCGCAGGTCCAGTCGTTGCGGCGCCTGCAGCGTGACCGTGGCCGCTTCGACCACGAACCACGCCTGCTCCTGTTGCAGGCCGAGGAAGATGGCCGCGCCGGGCCCGCCTCCCAGCGCGTGGCCGCTGCTCAAAAACGGCTGGCCGGTTGCATCGGCGAACGCGGTGCCGTCGGTGTCGAGCACCAATACCCGCGCGTCGGGCCAGAGCCGGGCCAGCGCCTCGGCGTCGTCGCGCAGTGCATCGGCGCGGTCCAGCGGCGCGCCGACAAAGGCATGGCCGCGGAAGGAAACAACGGTATCGGACATCACCGGGACCTTGGAGAGACTACGGCCATTGTAGGAGCACCGCTTCTCCCTTCTCCCGCCGGAAGAAGGTGCCCGAAGGGCGGACGAGGGGCGAACGAAGTCCATGATGATTGGACCATCGGGACTCCATTGCCCCTCACC
>NZ_LDJP01000066.1 GCF_001431505.1 Stenotrophomonas daejeonensis | reverse complement strand
GCGCCAGCGCAAGGGCCGGGGCGTGGAGCGGGGGCTGGGGTGAGGGTATGGGCGAAGCCCAGTGATGTTTGCTGCCGAGGCTTCGCCCGTACCCTTATCCGCCCCTTGCATGCCGCTCCTGCGGCATGCCCTTCGGGCCGGCTTTGCCGTCCGCTTCGGCATCCTGCCTCGCGAGCGGGGCACCTTCTCCCAAGGGGAGAAGGGATTCACGGGGCCACGCATGCGATAATCCGCCGCTTTCCTGACGACGCGCCGCGCCGCCGCCACCTTATATGCCTGCCGACCCAATGCGGAACATCCGCAACTTCTCCATCATCGCCCACGTCGACCACGGCAAATCCACCTTGGCCGACCGCATCATCCAGCTCTGCGGTGGCCTGACCGCGCGCGAGATGGAAGCGCAGGTGCTCGACAACAACCCGATCGAGCGCGAACGCGGCATCACCATCAAGGCGCAGTCGGTGTCGCTGCCGTACACCGCGCGCAATGGCGAAACCTATTACCTGAACTTCATCGACACCCCCGGGCACGTCGACTTCTCCTATGAAGTCAGCCGCTCGCTGGCCGCCTGCGAGGGCGCGCTGCTGGTGGTGGACGCCGCCCAGGGCGTGGAGGCGCAGTCGGTGGCCAACTGCTACACCGCGGTCGAGATGGGCCTGGAAGTGGTGCCGGTGCTGAACAAGATCGACCTGCCCACCGCCGACACCGAGCGCGCCAAGGCCGAGATCGAGGCGGTGATCGGCATCGATGCCAGCGACGCGGTGGCGGTCAGCGCCAAGACCGGGCTGAACGTGGAGGAGGTGCTGGAGGCGATCGTCCACCGCATCCCGCCGCCGGCCCCGCGCGACACCAACAAGCTGCAGGCGCTGATCATCGACTCGTGGTTCGACAACTACCTGGGCGTGGTGTCGCTGGTGCGGGTCATGCAGGGTGAAGTGAAGACCGGCGACAAGCTGCTGGTGATGTCCACCGGCCGCAACCACCAGGTCGACGCGGTGGGCGTGTTCACGCCCAAGCGCAAGGTCACCGGCAAGCTGTCGGCCGGCGAGGTGGGCTGGATCACCGCCTCGATCAAGGACGTGCATGGCGCCCCGGTCGGCGACACCCTGACCCTGGCCGGCGACCCGGCCCCGGCGCCGCTGCCGGGCTTCCAGGAAATGCAGCCGCGCGTGTTCGCCGGTCTGTTCCCGGTCGACGCCGAGGACTACCCGGACCTGCGCGAGGCGCTGGACAAGCTGCGCCTGAACGATGCCGCGCTGCGCTTCGAGCCGGAAAGCTCCGAGGCGATGGGCTTCGGCTTCCGCTGCGGCTTCCTGGGCATGCTGCACATGGAGATCGTGCAGGAGCGCCTGGAGCGCGAGTACGACCTGGACCTGATCAGCACCGCGCCGACCGTGGTCTACGAAGTGCTCAAGAGCGACGGTTCCATCGTGATGATGGACAACCCGGCCAAGCTGCCGCCGGTCAACCAGGTCGAGGAGATCCGCGAGCCGATCATCCGCGCCAACGTGCTCACCCCCGAGGAGTACATCGGCAACATCATCAAGCTGTGCGAGGAGAAGCGCGGCACCCAGCTTGGCATCAACTACCTGGGCAGCCAGGTGCAGATCAGCTACGAGCTGCCGATGGCCGAGGTGGTGCTGGATTTCTTCGACAAGCTCAAGTCGGTCAGCCGCGGCTACGCCTCGCTGGACTACCACTTCGTGCGCTTCGAGGCCGGCCCGTTCGTGCGCGTGGACGTGCTGATCAACGGCGACAAGGTCGACGCGCTGTCGCTGATCGTGCACCGCAGCCACGCCGACCGCCGCGGCCGCGAGCTGTGCGAGAAGATGAAGGACCTGATCCCGCGGCAGATGTTCGACGTCGCCATCCAGGCCGCCGTCGGCTCGCAGATCATCGCCCGCACCACGGTCAAGGCGATGCGCAAGAACGTATTGGCCAAGTGCTATGGTGGCGACGTTTCGCGCAAGAAGAAGCTGCTGGAGAAGCAGAAGGAAGGCAAGAAGCGCATGAAGCAGGTCGGCCGCGTGGAGATCCCGCAGGAAGCCTTCCTGGCCGTGCTGCAGATGGACAACAAGTGATGAAGCGGGGAACGGTGAACAGGGAACGGGGAATGTCGGGATCCGGTGCGCCGGTACCGATGGCGTCCCGTCCCATTCCCGGGTCCCCGTTCCCTGTTCCCGCTTTTAGGAATTTCCATGAAATGGTTTGAAATCCTGCTGGTGGTGCTGACCCTCGGCTCCGGCATCGTCCTGCTGCTGGACAAGCTGTTCCTGGCCAAGCGCCGGGCGACCAAGGGCGGCCTGCTGGACAGCGAGGAGCCGGCCGTCGTCGATTACTCGCGGGCCTTCTTCCCGGTGCTGGCGGTGGTGTTGGTGCTGCGCAGCTTCATCGCCGAGCCGTACAAGATCCCGTCCAGCTCGATGATGCCCAACCTGCTGATCGGCGACTTCATCCTGGTCAACAAGTTCGCCTACGGCATCCGCCTGCCGATCACCAACACCAAGGTGATCCCGACCGGCGAGCCCCGGCGCGGCGACGTGGCGGTGTTCCAGTTCCCCGGCCACCCGGGCCAGCCCGACGACCCGCAGCGCGGCGAGAACTTCATCAAGCGCGTGATCGGCCTGCCGGGCGACCGCATCGGCTTCCACGGCGACACGCTGTCGATCAACGGCGAGCAGCTGAGCTACGAGGTCAAGGGCGAATACGTCGGCAAGGGCCGCGGCGCGGAGATGACCGGCGCCACCCTGCTGAGCGAGAACCTGCCGGGCCGCACCCACACCGTGCTGGAATACCTGGGCCGCGCCAACCCGGCCGGGCAGGGCGACTGGGAGGTGCCGCAGGGGTACTTTCTGGTGATGGGCGACAACCGCGACAACAGCGACGATGGCCGTTTCTGGGGCCTGCTGCCGGAGCACAACCTGCGCGGCAAGGCGTTCCTGATCTGGCTCAACTGCAGCGGCTGGTTCTGCAAGGACGGTTTCGAGCCCTCCCGCATCGGGTCGGGCATCCAGTAACGTAATGGCGTATCCGGGGAGAACACACACATGAATCGCAAGCAAGGTGGCATGACGCTGACGTCGTTCCTGGTGGTGCTGGCCGTGGTCGGCTTCGCGCTGTACG
Source organism: Stenotrophomonas daejeonensis (assembly GCF_001431505.1). Taxonomy (GTDB): domain Bacteria; phylum Pseudomonadota; class Gammaproteobacteria; order Xanthomonadales; family Xanthomonadaceae; genus Stenotrophomonas; species Stenotrophomonas daejeonensis. The sequence goes on along the minus strand of NZ_LDJP01000066.1, from coordinate 18,649 downwards.
TGGGCATGAAGCTGTTCCCGATGTACCAGGAGTTCTACGCGGTCAAGACCTCGATGAAGGCACTGGCCAAGGAGCCGGGCAGCTCCGACCCGAACAAGGCGCAGGAAATGTTCTTCAAGCGCATGGACATGAACTATTCGGACAGCGTCAAGCGCGAGAACATCAAGTTCGACCGCATCGAAGGCGGCGTGCGCATGGTCGTCAAGTACGAAGTGCGCCGGCCGCTGGTCGGCAATCTGGACATCGTCGGGAATTTCGAGAATTCCCAGGATTTGACTGGCGGCGGCTTTTGAGCAGGACGTTCCATCGCGGTGACCTGATCGGCCACCCGTTCCGGGATCCGGGCCTGCTGCGGCAGGCCCTGACCCACCGCAGTGCCGGCGCGCCGCACAACGAGCGTCTGGAGTTCCTTGGCGACAGCATCGTCAACCTGCTGGTCGCCGAGGCGATGTACAGCCGCTGGCCCAAAGCCGACGAAGGCGCGCTGACCCGCGCGCGCTCGGCGCTGGTCTGCGAAAGCGCATTGGCCGCCCTTGCCCGCACGCTGGAGCTGGGCGAACGCCTGACCCTGGGGCCGGGCGAGATGAAGTCCGGCGGCCACCGCCGCGATTCGATCCTCGCCGACGCCTTCGAGGCGGTGGTGGCGGCGATCTATCTGGACGCCGGCTTCGAGGCCTGCCGCGCGCGGGTACTGCCGTGGTTCGAGCAATCGATGGCGGCGGTGCCGGTCGGCAAGCCGGAAAAGGACCCAAAAACCCGCCTGCAGGAATGGCTGCAGGCGCGGCAGAAGCCGCTGCCGGCCTACGAGCTGGTGGCCGAGAGCGGCGACGACCACGCGCGGCATTTCCACGTGCGCTGCAACGTGGCCGACCCGGCGTTGACCACCGAAGGCGAGGGCAGCTCGCGGCGGCTGGCCGAACAACAGGCGGCCGCGGCCGCGATCGAGCAATTGGATTCCAAGTGAACGACACCTCTACCCATCGCTGTGGCAGCGTCGCCGTCATCGGTCGCCCCAACGTCGGCAAATCGACCCTGACCAATGCGCTGGTCGGCGCCAAGGTCAGCATCGTCTCCAACCGCCCGCAGACCACCCGCCACCGCCTGCTCGGCATCGCCACCTTCCCCGAGGGACAGCTGGTGCTGGTGGACACGCCCGGACTGCACCGCCAGCAGAAGCGGGCGATGAACCGGGTGATGAACCGCGCCGCGCGCAGCTCGCTGGAAGGCGTGGACGCCGGCCTGCTGGTGATCGAGGCCGGGCGCTGGGACGAGGAGGACACGCTGGCCTTCAACGTGCTGCGTGACGCCGGCATCCCGGTGGTGCTGGTGGTCAACAAGGTCGACCGGCTGAAGGACAAGGGCGCGTTGCTGCCGTTCCTGCAGCAGGTCACCGACGGCCGCGACTTCGCCGCGGTGCACCCGATTTCCGCGCAGAAGCGCAACGGCCTGGAAGCGCTGGTGGGCGACGTGCTCAAGCTGCTGCCGGAAGCCCCGCCGATGTTCGGCGAGGACGAGATCACCGACCGCAGCCAGCGTTTCCTGGCCGGCGAGCTGGTGCGCGAGCAGTTGATGCGCCAGCTCGGCGAGGAACTGCCCTATGCCACCACCGTGGAGATCGAGCGCTTCGCCGAGGACGGCAACCTGCTGCGCATCGGCGCGGTGATCTGGGTCGAGCGCGAGGGCCAGAAGGCCATCGTCATCGGCAAGGGCGGCGCGCGCTTGAAGGACATCGGCGCGAAGGCGCGGATGCAGATGGAGCGCCTGTTCGGCGCCAAGGTATTCCTCGAAACTTGGGTGCGCGTGCGCGAAGGCTGGTCGGACGACGAAGCCGCGCTGAAGGCGTTCGGGTACGAGTGAGGCAGGGAAGAAGCGGGGAACGGGGGGAACAGGGAATGATGGTTCGCGGGTAGCCGCATCCGGCTGCCCCGATCAATGATCGGTTCCGCTGTTTCCCTGTTTCGGCTGATGTGGCTTGGTTGGAAAGCGGCTGAGGGTTTGCCAACCTCCAGCCGCGGCCGGCTCCATTCCCCGTTCCCCATTCCCGGCTCCACCCCCATGCGCCTCGACGACCAACCCGGCTATGTCCTGCACGCGCGCCCCTGGCGCGAAACCAGCCTGCTGGTGGAAGTGCTGACGCAGGAGCACGGCCGCGTCGGCCTGCTGGCGCGCGGGGTGCAGGGGCCGAAGAAGCAGGCGCTGCGCGCGGCCTTGCAGCCGCTGCAATCGATCCGTTTCGACGCGGTGCTGGCCGGCGAACTGGCGCAGCTGCGCCGCGCCGAAAGCCAGGATGCCGCGCCGCGCCTGCATGGCCACGCCATGCTGGCGGCGTTCTACGTCAACGAACTGGTGCTGCGGCTGGCGCCGCGCCACGATCCGCTGCCCGAGCTGCACCATGCCTATGGCGAAATCCGCCGGCGGTTGGGGGAGGCCGGCGGGCTGGCATGGTCGCTGCGCCGCTTCGAGCGCGACCTGCTCGAAGCGCTGGGTTTCGGTTTCGACTGGGCCCATGCCGCCGACGGGCAGCCGATCGACCCGGCCGCGCGCTACCGCCTCGACCCGCAGGAAGGCCCGCTGCGCCTGCTCAGCGAGCGCAATGCCGGCGAGCGGCGCGGGCTGGCCACCGGCACCGCGCTGCTGGCGCTGGCGGAGGACCGCCTGCCGGCGGCGGCCGACCTGGCCAGCCTGCGCCTGCAGATGCGCGCGGTGCTGCTGCACCACCTGGGCGGGCGCGGGCTGAAATCCTGGGAGATGCTCGGTGACCTGGCCCGCGGCAACGGCTGAAGCGGGGGCCGTCATCCACCCGGCGTAGGTGCGGGGCTTGCCCCGTACGGCGCTTTCCCGGTGAAGCCCTATGCGGGGCAAGCCCCGCATCTACAAGGGGTTCCAGACTCTCGCCCCTTGCCGACGTGGGCTCTCTCAATGGTGGAGCAGGGCATTCACCGCCGCGTCGAACTGCCGCCGCGCCATGTCCGAGTCAGGGGCCTGGTGCAGTTGCCGCACCGCACTGCCAAGCCGCGACGCGCCGACGAACCCGCAACTGGCCTGCAGCCGGTGCAGCTGTGCGCGTAGTGCACCGGTGTCATGCTGTTGCAAAGCCGAGGACACTGCGGCGCGGGCCCCGGGCAGTTCGGTCATGAACAACTCGCGCAGCGCGATCACGTGCGCGCCCTGGCCGTTCAGCGCCTGCAATGCCGCGTTTTCGTCCCAGTCCGGCGCTTCCGCGGTCGGGGCGGCGGCCCCGGCCAGCGCTTCGCGGACGCTGGCGAGCAGGGCGCTGCCGGCGAGCGGCTTGAGCAGCACGCGGTCGAACCCGGCCTGCAGCAGCGCCTGCCGGGTTTCCGGGCTGGTGTCGGCGGTGTGCGCCAGCGCCGGCACGCCGGCCTGCCGGGTGCGCAGGTAGCGCAGCAGTTCCGGGCCGGTGCCGTCGGGCAGGTTGGCGTCGACCAGCCACAGGGCATGGCGATTGGCCTGCGCCAGTTGGCGGGCATCGGCAAGCGAGGCGGCGGTGTCCACCGTGGCCGGCAAGGCCATCAGCGTGGTGTGGAAGAAAGCCTGGCTGGTCGTGTCATCCTCGACCAGCAACAGGCGCGGCGGGTTGGCCTGCTGTTGCGTATTCATCTGCTGCCTCCATGTCAGCCATGCGCCGCATCATTGGCGATGCGCGGCGGGCTTGCAATAGACGGAAGTCACGCCTGCCACATCTGCGACAATGGCGCCCCTTTTTGCCCGCAGCCGTCCGCCACGTGGCCCGATCCCGTTCCCGCATAGACAAGACCCCGTTCCAGACCGACATCCTCGACCTCAGCCACGACGGCCGCGGCGTCGCCCGCCGCGAAGGCGAGGGCGGCAAGGTGACCTTCGTGGCCGGTGCGCTGCCCGGCGAGACGGTGATGGCCGAGCAGACCGGCAAGAGCCGCCATTTCGACGAGGCCCGGACGGTGGAAGTGCTCAAGGCCTCGCCGCAGCGGGTGCAGCCGCGCTGCCCGCATTTCGGCGTGTGCGCCGGCTGCGTGCTGCAGCACCTGGAGGAAGGCCAGCAGATCGTCGCCAAGCAGCGGGTGCTGATGGACAACCTGGCCCGCATCGGCCACGTCAGCCCCGGCGCGGTGCTGCCGCCGCTGGTCGGCGCGAACTGGGGCTACCGGCGCAAGGGCCGGTTCTCTGTGCGCCGGGTGGAGAAGAAGGACAAGACCCTGGTGGGCTTCCGCGAGCAGGACCCGCGCTTCGTCGCCGATTTGTCGCAGTGCCTGACCGTGATCCCCGAAATCGGCACCAGGGTATCGGCGCTATCGGCGTTCATCGAAACGCTGGACGGCAGGCGCGACATCCCGCAGATCGAGTTCATCGGCGGCGATGCCGCCATCGCCCTGACCGTGCGCCACCTGCAGCCGCTGTCCGACGCCGACAGGCAAGCGTGGCAGGCATTTGGTGAAGAACACGGTTTCGCCATCTACCTGCAGCCCGGTGGTCTGGAAACGGTGCATCCGCTGTGGCCGGCCGAGGGCGTGCCGCTGTCGTTCGCGCTGCCGCAGTGGAGCGTGGAACTGGCGTTCCGCCCGCTGGATTTCATCCAGGTCAACGCCACGCTCAACGAGAAGATGATCGCGCACGCGCTGGCGCTGCTGGACGCACGGCCGGACGAGCGCGTGCTCGACCTGTTCTGCGGGCTGGGCAACTTCACCCTGCCGCTGGCGCGCACCGTGCGCGAGGTGGTTGGCGTGGAGGGCGAGGCCGGGCTGGTCGCGCGGGCGAAGGAAAACGCGCAGCGCAACGGCCTGGACAACGCGCAGTTCTTCGCCGCCGATCTCACGCAGGACCAGCGCAACGCGCCGTGGATGCGGCAGGGTTTCGACAAGCTGCTGCTCGACCCGCCGCGTTCGGGTGCCATCGACGTGCTGCAGCAGCTGCCGCTCAAGCAGTTCAAGCGCATCGTCTACGTCAGCTGCCATCCCGGCTCGCTGGCGCGCGATGCCGGCTATCTGGTCAACGAGCAGGGCTTCACCCTGGTCAGCGCCGGGGCGATGGACATGTTCCCGCATACCGCGCACGTGGAAAGCATCGCGGTGTTCGAGAAAAATTGAATCCGCGCACATGGATGTGCGCCGCTCTTGCGAGGGATTCGCATCAATGAATCCGCGCACATGGAAGTGCGCTGCTCTTGCGAGGGACCCGCATCGTTGAATCCGCGCACATGGAAGTGCGCTGCTTTTGTGAAGGGCTCACATCAACGAGGTTTTGAATGGGCATCGAAATCGAGCGCAAGTTCCTTGTCACCAATGACGACTGGCGTGTCGCCGCGCATCAGGTCATCCCGATGGCACAGGGCTACATCAACGACATCGCGGCGATGGACAGTGGTGCACAGAAGGCCTCGGTGCGGGTGCGCATACAGGGCGATGCCGCCTACCTGAACATCAAGTCGCGCGAGCTCGGCCATACCCGGCAGGAGTTCGACTACCCGATCCCGGTGGACGAGGCGCGGCAACTGCTGGCGCTGTGTGTCGGCGGGTTGGTCGACAAGCGCCGCCACCTGGTCAACCACGGCGGCCTACTGTGGGAAGTGGACGAGTTCCTCGGCGACAACGCCGGGCTGGTGGTGGCCGAGGTGGAACTGCAAAGCGCCGACCAGCTGTTCGACAAACCCGGCTGGGCCGGCGCCGAGGTCACCGACGCGCCGCGCTACTACAACCTCGCGCTGGCCTCGCATCCATACAGCCAATGGCGCGCCGACGAGCGCGCCTGACCCGCAGGAGGAATCCCCCATGCGCATCGACATCTGGTCCGACGTGGTCTGCCCGTGGTGCTGGATCGGCAAGCACCGCTTCCGGCGCGCGCTGGAACTGATGGGCGACAAGGCGCCGCAGGTGGAGGTGCACTGGCATCCGTTCCTGCTCGACCCCGAGGCCGACGCCACGCCGGTGCCGTTGCGGCAGGCCTATGCCGCCAAGTTCGGTGGCGCCGAGCGCGCCGGGCAGATGCTGGCGCAGACCCAGGACACCGCGCGGGCCGAGGGCCTGCCGATGGACTTCGAACGGGGGCAGGTGCGGGTCACCACCCTGCCGGCGCACCGGCTGCTGTGGCTGGCCGGGCGCGAGGGCGTGCAGGACGCCGTGGGCGAGGCCCTGTTCCGCGCGCATTTCGCCGAAGGCCGCAACCTTGCCGACCCGCAGGTACTGGCCGAAGCGGCGGCGGCCGGCGGCATCCCGGCCGGGCGTGTCCAGGCCATGCTCGCTTCGGACGAGGGGCTGGCCGAGGTCCGCGCCGGGCTGGGGCAGGCGCAGGCGCTGGGCATCCAGTCGGTGCCGACCTTCGTCATCGACGGCCGCTACGCGGTGCAGGGCGCGCAGCCGCCGGAGGTGTTCGCGCAGGTGCTGGAGAAGGTGGCCGCCAAGCAGGCCCCGGCGGCCGGCGACGATGAACCGGCCTGCGGCCCGGACGGTTGCAGCGTCTGACGCGCCCGCCGCCATCTGCGACAATGCCCCGCTTGTTCGCAGGGAAACCCCGCACATGCTTCTGATCGGCGTCGCCGGCACCGAACTGACCGCGCCCGAATGCGACTGGCTGCAGCATGACGCCGTGGCCGGCGTGGTGCTGTTCAAGCGCAATTTCGCCTCGCGCGCGCAGGTGGCCGAGCTGACCGCCGCGATCCGCGCCGCCACCGCGCGCCCGCTGCTGGTTGCCGTGGATCAGGAAGGCGGGCGCGTGCAGCGCTTCCGCGAAGGCTTCACCGACTTGCCGCCGCTGGACGGTTTCGGCCGGTTGTACGCGACCGACCCGCAGGCCGCGCTGGCACTGGCCGAGCAGCATGCCTGGCTGATGGCCAGCGAAATCCGCGCCAGCGGGCTGGACCTGAGCTTCGCCCCGGTGGTGGACGTGGGCCACGGCAACCTCGCTATCGGCAACCGCGCCTTCGCCGAGGACCCGCAGGTCGTGGCGGCGCTGGCCGGGGCCTATGTGCGCGGCATGCACGGCGCCGGCATGGCCGCCACGCTCAAGCACTTCCCCGGCCACGGCACGGTGCGCGAGGACACCCACGTCGACGTCGCCATCGACCCGCGCCCGCTGCACGAACTGGAAGCGCACGATCTGCTGCCGTTCCGCGCCGGCATCGCCGCCGGGGCCGATGCGGTGATGATGGCCCACGTCGTCTACCCGCAGGTCGCGCCGGAACCGGCCGGCTACTCGCCGCGCTGGATCAACGCGATCCTGCGCGAACGGCTGGGCTTCCGCGGCGTGGTGTTCTCCGACGACATCGGCATGGCGGCCTCGTTCGCCGCCGGTGGGGTCAAGGCCCGGGTCGATGCCCATCTGGATGCCGGTTGCGACGTGGTGCTGGTCTGCCACCCGGAACTGGTCGAAGAATCGCTGCGCGCCGTGGAAGGCCGCAGCCTCAACACCGCCGCGTTGCTGGGGCTGATCGCCCACGGCGCACTGGGCTGGGGCGGCCTGCTGGCCGACGCCCGCCACGGCGATACCCGCAACCGTCTGCTCGAAACCCTCGGAAGAACCGCCTGATGTCCAAACTCACTCTCGAACAAGCCGTGGCCCAGGCCGACCTGCTGGTCGATCGCCCCGCCATCGATGCCGCCATCGCCGCCATCGCCGATGCCATCGCCCGCGACTACAAGGGCGAGGTGCCGGTGTTCCTGTCGATCATGAACGGCGCGCTGCCGTTCGCCGGCCAGCTCGCGCTGGAGCTGGGCGCACGCGGCCAGGACGCGCAGTTCGACTACATGCAGGCCTCGCGCTACCACGGCGAGAGCGGCGGCGAACTGGTGTGGAAGCACCGCCCGGTGTCGGCGCTGTTCGGCCGCCGCGTGCTGTTGATCGACGACATCCTCGACGAAGGCTTCACCCTGCAGGGCGTGCGCCAGTGGTGCCTCGAACAGGGTGCGACCGACGTGCGCATCGCCGTGCTGGCGGTGAAGAAGCACGACCGCTGCCTGCCCGACGTGCAGGCCGACTATGCCGGCGTCGAACTGCCGGACCGCTTCGTGTTCGGTTTCGGCATGGACGTCAGCGAAACGTTGCGCCCGCTGCCGGCCATCTACGCGATGAAGCAGTAAGCACTGCGCCACGGCCGGCCATGCCGCTGCCTTCGTAGGAGCGCACCTTGGTGCGCGAGGGGCTTCGCCGGGAAAGCCACATCGCGCACCAAGGTGCGCTCCTACCGGTCGGATCGGCATCCGAGCCGCGTTCCGCCCCCTCCCGCCTACCGGCAACCCAACAGGAAACCCCCATGGAACCCATCGCCCTGGCCGTGATCGGCGGCACCGGCGTCTACACGCTGGCTGCGCTGGACGACGTGCAAAGCCACGAGGTGCAGACCCGTTACGGCGCGCCATCCGGCCCGGTGCGCGTGGGCCTGTTGAATGGCCGGCGCGTGGCGTTCCTTGCCCGCCACGGCGAAGGCCATTCGATCCCGCCGCACAAGGTCAACTACCGCGCCAACCTTGCCGCGCTCGCGCAGCTGGGCGCCACCCGCGTGCTGGCGCTGAACACCGTCGGCGGCATCACCGATGCGTTCGGCCCGCGCGTGCTGGCCTGCCCCGACCAACTGATCGACTACACGTGGGGCCGTGTTTCCACGCTGTGCGAGGAAGAAGGCAGCGACGTGCTGCACGTCGATTTCGGCCATCCGTACACGCCGTCGCTGCGTGCGCGGGTGCTGGCGGCGGCGCATGCGCGCGACGTCGCCGTGCATGACGGCGGCTGCTATGGCGCCACCCAGGGGCCGCGCCTGGAAACCATCGCTGAGATCGCGCGCATGCGCCGCGACGGTTGCGACCTGGTCGGCATGACCGGCATGCCCGAGGCCGGGCTGGCGCGCGAACTGGGGCTGGAATATGCCTGCCTGGCGATCGTCGCCAACTGGGCGGCCGGCTGCGGCGACGCGACCGAGATCACGATGGAGGAAGTGCTGGCGAACGTCGCCGCGGCGTCGGCGGGCCTGCCCGAGCTGGTGGGCGAATTGGCGCGGGGGTGATTGTCATTCCGGCGCGGGCTTTGCATACTCCGCCGGTACGCCTTATTCAGCGTGCATCAATCCATTCATCGAACAAGGTCTCGCATCACCATGCCGAACGGTACCGTCAAGTGGTTCAACGACGCCAAGGGATTTGGCTTCATCTCACCGGAGGACGGCAGCGCCGACGTCTTCGCGCACTTCTCCGCGATCAATTCCAAGGGCTTCCGCAGCCTGCAGGAAGGTCAGCGCGTCAGCTATGACGTGACCCAGGGCCCGAAGGGCGCCCAGGCTTCCAACATCACGCCGGCCGAGTGATCCATTCGACCAGGCAGAGAGAAAGACCCCGCCGCGGCGGGGTTTTTCTTTGTTCATCGCCCGATTGCGGGGCCGGCACGCAGATGTTTCGTAGAGCGGGGCTTGCCCCGCTGGGGCATTCCCGGCCGAGCCTCGGCGGGGCAAGCCCCGCTCTACAGGAGATGGCACACCCTTGGCATCGTTCGAAGCGGCTCTCTGCCATCGGGCGATGAACCGTTTTCCGGGCGGCCGGCGCGAGGAGGGGGAATGCAATGAACAAGCCAATGGACGTCGCCATCGTCGGCTACGGCACCGCCGGGCAGGCGCTGGCGGTGCTGCTGACGCGCGACGGGCACCGCGTGCAGGTATTCGAGCAGGCCGCACAACCGGGGCCGGTGGGGGCCGGCTTCCTGCTGCAGCCCAGCGGCCTGCAGGTGCTGTGGCAGATGGGGTTGCTGCCGCAGGTGCTGGCGCATGGCGCGGCAGTGCGCCGGCTGTACGGCGACACGCCCTGCGGCCGTGCGGTGATGGACATGCGCTACGCCGGGCTGGATGCACGCCTGCATGGCATTGGCATGCAGCGTGGTGCGTTGTTCGCGCTGCTCGACGCGGCGTGGCAGGCGCGCGATGCGCTGCACGTGGACAGCCGCATCGTCGCCATCGACGACGGCCTGCGGCGCGTGCGGGACCGGCATGGCCGCTGGCACGGGCCGTTCGACCTGGTGGTCGCCACCGACGGTTCCGCCTCCGGCCTGCGCGCGCAGGTGCGCGGTACGCGGCTTGACCGCCCGTACCCGTGGGGCGCGCTGTGGTGCCTGTTGCCGCATGGCGACTGGGCCTTCGGCGACGAACTGCGCCAGCGCTACGTCGCCGCGCGCAAGATGATCGGCCTGCTGCCGGTGGGCACCCGCCCCGGCGACGACGAACCGCGGCTGAGTTTCTTCTGGAGCCTGCCGCGCGACGGGTTCGACGCGTGGGAACAGGCCGGGTTGGCGCCGTGGCTGCACGAAATCGAGCAGATGTGGCCGGAAGCGCGCCAACGCCTGCAGGGTGTCGGCATGCAGGCGCAACTGGCGCGCGCCAGCTACCGCGATGCGGTGCTGGACCGCTGGTATCGCGGCCGGCTGGTGCTGGCCGGCGACGCGGCCCATTCGATGAGCCCTCAGCTGGGGCAGGGGGTGAACATGGCCCTGCTCGATGCGATGGCACTGCGCGATGCGCTGCGCGGGGAGGCGGCCATCGATGCGGCGCTGGCGCGGTACCAGGCGCAGCGGCAGGCACACGTGCGGCTGTACCAGTTCTGGAGCCGCTGGCTGACGCCGGTATTCCAGTCCGAGCGCGACTGGATCGCCCGCGCGCGCGACCTGCTGTTCAAGCCGATGGGGCGCATGCCCGGCGGGCGCGGGCACATGCTGCGCGTGCTCAGCGGCACCCAGCACGGCCTGTTCGGCAAATTGCCGTTGGCAGCGGAATTCATCGAGGCGCTTGCCGGGCGTCCGTAGATGCGGGGCATGCCCCGCATCCACGTTCGGATCGTCGTTCGGGAAGGCCGCGCAATCGCCGGCGCGATTGCGCGGCGGCACGCCTACCGCTTGGCTTCGTCAGCCCTGGCGCGGGCATCCTCGGCCGCGTCATGGGCATGGTCGGCCGCCTTCTGCGCCGCATCGGCGGCTGCGGCGCTGGCATCGGCCGCGGCATCGTTGGCGGCGGCCTTGGCGTCTCCCATCGCGTTGGCGGTGGCATCGGCGGCCTTGTCCATCGCCTGCTCGGATTTGTCCAGGGCTTCCTGGGTAGCGTCGGCAGCGCGATTGGCGGCGTCGCGGGTCGCGGCGGCTGCGGCATCGCCGGTTTCGCGGGCGGCTTCGGCGGCGTGGTCGGCCGCGGCGGCCGCATCGTCGCGGGCCTGTTCCATGTCGGGCTTGTTGCAGCCGGCCAACGCCAACGCCAGGCCGCCAACCAGCAACGGGGCAATGATCTTCATCGCGTTCTCCAGTTCAGGGGGACAACGCATGCAGGTTAGGGGGCGGTGGATTCAGATCATGTCAATAAGCCGGGTCGGGCACCGGAATGCCTCGGCAGACGGGCTGCCGGAGGATTGCAGCCACGAAGAAACGGCAGGACAGCCGTTTTCCACGGCGAAGCCGCGCGAAGGGCGACGCACAAGCATGAAAAAAGCCGCTGGCGAACCAGCGGCTTTCCGAACTTGCGTCGAAGCGGAAGTTATTACTTCTTGGCTTCTTCGGCGGCGTCCTTGGCCTTGTCGGCCACGTCTTCGGCAGCCTGGGCAGCGTCGGCGGCGGCGTCGGCAGCAGCGTCGGTGGTGGCGGCAGCGGCGTCGGCAGCGGCTTCGCCGGCGGCGTCAGCAGCGGTGGCGGCGGTGTCGGCAGCAGCCTGGGCAGCGTCGGCGGTTTCGGCAGCGGCCTGGTCGGCGGCAACCTGGGCGTCGGTGGCGGCTTCGTTGGCGGCGGCAGCGGCGTCCTGGGCAGCTTCCTGCTTCGAGCAGGCGGCCAGGGCCAGGCCCAGGGTCATCGCGATCAGCAGCTTGTTGATGCTCATTTGTGAATCCTCGTCGTGGAATTTGGCTAACGCGCCATTGCGCGCCGGAAACATGATGGCGAGCAGATTTCGAGTGTCAAGCAACATCGCATTCATTTTTGTAAAAACGACATTAAGCCCAATCAAATCAATTCGATGGCGATGGCCGTCGCTTCGCCGCCGCCGATGCAAAGGGAGGCGATGCCACGCTTGAGGCCGCGCGTGCGCAAGGCGTTTGCCAGCGTAACCACCAGCCGCGCGCCGGAGGCGCCGATCGGATGGCCCAGTGCGCAGGCGCCGCCGTTGACGTTGACCTTCCCGTGCGGGATGCCCAGTTCGCGGATCGGCGCCATCGCCACCACGGCGAAGGCTTCATTGATTTCGAACAGGTCCACGTCGCCGGCCTGCCAGCCGGCCTTGTCCAGCACCCGCTCGATGGCGCCGATCGGGGCGGTGGTGAACCACTCCGGCTCCTGCGAGAAGGTGGCATGGGCGACGATGCGCGCCAGCGGCTGCACGCCGCGCCTGGCAGCCTCGTCGGCGGACAGCAGCACCACCGCGGCGGCGCCATCGGAAATGCTCGAAGAGCTGGCGGCGGTGACGCTGCCGTCCTTCTTGAACGCCGGCTTCAGCGTGGGGATCTTGGCGACGTCGGACTTGCCGGGCTGCTCGTCCTGCGCGTATTCGACCTCGCCCTTGCGGGTGGCGACCTTGACCGGGACGATCTCGCCGTCGAACGCGCCATCGGCCTGCGCGGCCTGAGCGCGCTTGACCGATTCGATGGCGTAGGCGTCCTGCTCCTCGCGGGTGAAGCCGAATTTGGCCACGGCGGCCTCGGCGAACACGCCCATCGACTGGCCGTCGTAGGGGTTGGTCAGGCCATCCCACGCCATGTGGTCCACCGCCTGGAAGCTGCCGTAGCGGTTGCCGGTGCGCGAGTTGGGGATCATGTGCGGCGCGTTGGACATGGATTCCATGCCACCGGCGACGACGACGGCGGCCGAGCCGGCCTTGATCAGGTCGTGGCCGAGCATGATGGCCTTCATGCCGGAGCCGCACACCTTGTTGAGGGTGGTGCAGCCGGCGCTGGTCGGCAGGCCGGCGGCCAGCGCGGCCTGGCGGGCGGGCGCCTGGCCGAGGTTGGCCGGCAGCACGCAGCCCATGATGACTTCGGAAACGTCGGCGGCGGGGATGCCGGACTGCGCCACGGCCGCGCGGATGGCCGTGGCGCCGAGGGTGGGGGTGGGAACGCCGTTGAACTGGCCGAGGAAGGAGCCGATGGCGGTGCGTTTGGCGGCGGCGATGACGATGTCGGACATGATGCGGTCTCGGTTGTATCTTGTGGCGATTATCGAAAGCCGGCTGTGGCGTGCCCATTGGACCAACGGCACATCCCGGCGGACGGTAGCGTGTCCATGCAGTATAGAAGGTCGCCATCGCATGGCCTGCCATCGGCGTGATCCGGCCGATGGCGGTCCCGGAACGCCAGGGGGAAGGCAATGATCAGAGCATCGCGGGTTCGCAACGTGTTGGCCGCTTCGCTGTCGCTGGCCTTGGCCGCGTGTGGCGGCGGGGGCGGCAGCAAGTCCACGCCGCCGCCCGTCGCGCCGCCGCCGGCGACCCCGCCGCCCTCCGGTTCCACCACGCCGCAGCCGGCGATGGACGCGCACCTGGCCCTGACCAACGCCAAGGCCGCGCAGGCGGCCGGCTTCACCGGCGCCGGCATCCGCATCGGCGTGGTCGATTCGGGGGTGATGCGCAACCACCCCGCGCTGGCCGGGCGGGTGCTGGCCAACTACAACTACATCGACCCGCGCACGAACAACCTGGCCGTCGACGACGTGGTCGGCCACGGCACCACGGTGGCGCAGCTGGCGGCCGGCGCGGCGACCGGCAACTGGCCCGGCGGCATCGCCCCCGGCGCGCAGATCGTCTCGGCGCGCATCATCAACGACGAGCGGCCCGAGGACGACGGCTCCGGGCAGGGCAACGAGGTCACCGGCGCGCTCGGGCTGGCCCCGATCCACGACGACCTGATCCGCGCCGGCGTGCGCATCATGAACAACTCCTGGGGCGGCCTGTACTGGACGCGGGCGACGGCGACCGCGCCGATCGCCGCCGAATACCGGCCCTTCATCATCGACAACGACGGGCTGGTGGTGTTCGCCACCGGCAACGAATCGCGCGCCAATCCCAGCGACATGGCGGCATTGCCGAGCCAGCCGGGGCCGAACGGCACGCTGCCGGCGGCCGACCTGGAGCGCGGCTGGCTGGCGGTGGCGGCGCTGGACACCGCCAACCCCTCGCAGCTGGCGGACTACTCCAACGCCTGCGGCGTGGCGAAGGCCTACTGCCTGGTGGCGCCGGGGACGTCGGCCTTCCTCGGCCATGACGCCACCGCGTCCAACCTGTCCTATTACTACGGCAGCGGCACCTCCTATGCTGCGCCGCTGGTATCCGGCGCGGCGGCGCTGGTGTGGCAGGCCTTCCCCTATTTCGACAACGACCTGGTGCGGCAGACCCTGCTGGGCACGGCCACCGACCTGGGCGCGTCCGGTGTCGACGCGGTGTTCGGCTACGGCCTGCTCAACGTCGGCAAGGCGGTGAAGGGGCCGGCGAAATTCGATTGGGGCGACGTCACCGTCAACGTCAACCAGGGCGGGCTGGATTCGACCTGGAGCAATTCGATCAGCGGCGCGGGTGGCTTGATGAAGGAGGGTGCCGGCGCGCTGTCGCTGTCGGGTACCAATACCTATGCCGGCGCCACCCGCATCGAGCGCGGCACGCTGGCGCTGCGCGATGGCGGCTCGATCCGCTCGGACGTCACCATCGTGGGGCAGGCCGATCCCGCGCAGGCGGCGTTGCAGTTCATGGGCGCCGGCACCCGGGTGACGGGCAATGTCGACAACGGCGGCAGCATCGTGCTGCTGAGCAGCGGCGGCAGCGGCACCATCGACGGCGATTACGTGCAGCGCAGCGGCGCGCAGCTGCTGATCGCGCTGGGGGTCGATGCGCTGCAGGTCACCGGCACGGCGACGCTGCAAGGCGGCGGGGTGCTGATCAACGGCATGCTGGCCGGCTACGTGGCACAGGATGGCAAACGGCAGGAACTGATCCATGCCGCGGGTGGCGTCAGCGGCCAGTTCGACGTGGCCGCCAGTGCCAGCGCCGACGCCGGCATCGCCCTGCTGCAGGTCGACTACGACTACGACGCGCACAACGCCTGGCTGGAACTGCAGCAGGTCAGCGTCACCGGCGCGGCGCAGGCGGCCGGGCTCGGCACGCGGGCACTGTCGTCGGCGCAGCGGGTGGAACGCGCGTTCGAACTGCTCGACGGCGATGCGGACCTGCAGGCGGGCACGTTCGCCACCGGCGCTGCGGCCCTGCAACAGGGCGGCGGTGGCTTCGCCGGGTTGGCGGCCAGCCTGGACAGCCTGTCCGGCAAGGCGCATGCATTGGCAATGGCGATGACCTTCGACAGCATCGACATGAACCGCCGCGCGCTGTCGGCGCAGTTCGACCAGCACGATGCGATGCCGCTGCCGGGTGCGGCATGGATGCGCACGCTGGGCGCGGGCGGGCAGGGCGGGTATTCGGGCAGCGGTTACAGCATGGGCGGCTGGATGCTGGGCCGCGAGGCGGCATTGGGCGGCGACGGCGTGCTCGGTTTCGCCTTCGGTGAAACCCGGGCCAGCGCCGGCGCGGCGCTCGATCGCAGCCGCGACCGGCAGACGCAGGGCCAGCTGTATGCCGGCTGGCGGCAGGGCCGCGCCTACCTGCTGGGCAATGCCGGGTTCGGCCAGTATCAGCGCGAGCTGGATCGCGGCCTGCTGCTCGGCAACGCGCGGGCCGGCGTGCAGGCACGTTACGGCGGGCGTTTCCTTTCCAGCGGCGTCGAGGCCGGCTATCGCTTTGGTCGCGGCGCGCTGGCGTTGACGCCGTACATGGGTGCCGACTGCAGCCGCATCGACAACGATGCTTTCGCCGAGCAGGGCGGCTATGGCTTCGGCCTGAGCACCGGCGGCTGGCATGCCAGCCGCACCCGGGCATTGGCTGGTCTGCGCGGTGGCTACCAGTGGCGTGCGTTGGCGCTGGGCGGTTACGCCGAATGGCAGCAGGCGCTGTCCGACCGTGGGGCGGCGCTGGACGCACGCTTCGTCGGCATCGACGCATGGGCGCCGCTGGAGGGCCTGCAACCGGCACGCGCGGGCGGGCTGTTCGGCGTGTCGGCCGATGCGTGGCTGACGGGCAACGCGCGGTTGTCGCTGGGCTACGACCAGCGCTTCGGCGCGGGCGACGACAACCGGCAGGTATCGCTGCGCGTGACGCGGGTTTTCTAGGGCGGCGACGGGCGTGGCTGCTTGCAGCTGCAACTTTCCTGCGCGCCCCACAGCCTGTTGCGCTGCGGCATACTAGGGTTTCATCCCTGCAGGTGTGACATGACGCGCGCATTCAATTTCAGTGCCGGCCCCGCGACGTTGCCGGAAGCAGTCCTGCGCCAGGCGCAGCAGGAAATGTTGGAATGGAACGGCGTCGGCGCGTCCATCGTCGAGATCAGCCACCGCAGCGCCGAGTTCATGGCGATGGCGGCCCAGGCCGAGGCCGGGCTGCGCCGCCTGGTCGGTATTCCCGACGATTACGCGGTGCTGTTCCTCGGTGGTGGCGCGACTACCCAGCAAGCGCTGATTCCACTGAATTTCGCAGCCCCCGGCCAGCGTGCGGACTACGTGGTCAGCGGCCACTGGGGCAAGACCGCGATCAAGCAGGCCACGCCCTACGTGGACGTGAACGTCGCCGCCAGCAGCGAGGCGGGCGGTTTCCGCGACATTCCCGCGCGCGCGCAATGGCAGCTGTCGCCGGATGCCGCCTACGTGCACGTCACCGCCAACGAAACCATCCACGGCGTCGAATACCGCGACGTGCCGGACGTCGGCGACGTGCCGCTGGTGGCCGATTTCAGCTCGTCGATCGCCTCCGAGCCGATCGACGTGGCGCGCTACGGCGTGATCTATGCCGGCGCGCAGAAGAACCTCGGCCCGGTCGGCATCACCGTGGTCATCATCCGCCGCGACCTGCTCGAACGCAGCGGCCAGCCGCGCGCGGACATCTTCGACTACCGCTCGCACGCCGCGCGCGACTCCATGCTCAACACGCCGCCGACGTGGAACTGGTACCTGCTCGGGCTGACCGTGCAATGGATGCTGGAACAGGGCGGCGTGGACGCGTTCGCGAAGCTGAGCCAGGCCAAGTCGGCGCTGCTGTACGACGCCATCGACGGCTCGGGTGGCTTCTATCGCAACGAGGTGGCGCCGGCGGCGCGCTCGCGGATGAACGTCCCGTTCTTCCTGCCCGACGCCGAGCTGGACGCGCGCTTCGTCGCCGAGGCCAAGGCCGCAGGGCTGCTGGCCTTGAAGGGCCACAAGGCGGTCGGCGGCATCCGCGCGTCGCTGTACAACGCCATGCCGCTGCAGGGCGTGCAGGCGCTGGTCGCGTTCATGCGCGATTTCCAGCAGCGCAATGGTTGAAACACAACGCCCGTAGGAGCGACGTCAGTCGCGACCGGCATTACCGGCAAAGCCAAGGTCGCGACTGACGTCGCTCCTACACAAAGCAGCAAGGCAATCGAAGGAAGGAACATGGCCGCAAAGCCGAACAAGCCCCCCGCCAAGCGCACCCGCGCCAAGGCGACCGATGCCGCCGTGGCGCCGCCGGTCCTGTCCGACGTGCGCGCCAAGATCGACGACATCGACCGCACCATCCAGTCGCTGATCGCCGAGCGCGCGCGCTTCGCCCACCAGGTCGGCAAGGCCAAGGGCAAGCTGGCCGCCGCGGTCGACTACTACCGCCCCGAGCGCGAGGCGCAGGTGCTGCGCATGGTGGTGGACCGCAACGAGGGCCCGCTCAGCGACGAGCTGCTGGTGCACGTGTTCCGCGAGATCATGTCCGCCTGCCTGGCGCAGCAGGAGCCGCTGAAGATCGGCTACCTCGGCCCGGAGGGCACCTTCAGCCAGCAGGCCGTGCTCAAGCATTTCGGCCGCTCCGCGCTGGGGCTGCCGATGGCGACCATCGAGGAGGTGTTCCAGGAGGTGGAGGCCGGCAACGCCGACTTCGGCGTGGTGCCGGTGGAGAACTCCGGGCAGGGCACCATCCAGATCACGCTGGACATGTTCCTGACCTCCAACCTCAAGATCTGCGGCGAGGTCGAGCTGCGCGTGCAGCAGTACCTGATGTCGCGCAGCGGCCGCATCGAGGACATCGAGCGGGTATACGCGCACCCGCAGTCGTTCATGCAGACCTCGGCATGGCTGCGCGCCAACCTGCCCAATGCCGAGAAGATCCCGGTGACCAGCAACGCCGAGGGCGCGCGCCGCGCGCGCAACGCCGACGACGCGGCGGCCATCGGCGGCGAGAGCGCCGGCCACGTCTACGGCCTGAAGAAGGTGGTGACCAAGCCGATCCAGAACGATGCCGACAACACCACCCGCTTCCTCGTGGTCGGCCGCCGCTTCTTCCCGTCCTCCGGCCACGACCGTACCTCGGTGCTGGTGTTCATCCACGACAAGCCGGGCGCGCTGTTCGACGTGCTGAGCCCGTTCGCGCGCCACGGCATCAGCATGAACCGCATCGAGTCGCGGCCCTCGCACCAGGCCAAGTGGGAGTACGGCTTCTTCATCGACCTGGCCGGCCACATCGAGGACGAAGCGATGCAGGCTGCGCTGGCCGAGCTGGAAGCGCATTCGGCGCAGATCAAGGTGCTGGGCTCGTACCCGGTTGCCGTGCCGTGACTTGTTTGAAAGCCCCTCTCCCGTCGGGGTGAGAGGGGCAGTTTGCGAACCACTGGTTCGCTGCCCC
>NZ_LDJP01000065.1 GCF_001431505.1 Stenotrophomonas daejeonensis | reverse complement strand
CGGGGCTTGCCCCGCATGATTCGCCCGATCTACCGGTCATCGCCGCCGGCGGCATGCGGCGTGCGGGGCAAGCCCCGCACCTACGCCCCCCCGCAAACGCAAACGGCCGCCCGAAGGCGGCCGTTGCTGCAACAGGCGCGAAGCCCGTGGCGGGATTACTCGGCGGCCTTGGCGGCCTGGCGCGCGGCCTTGGCCTGCGCGGCGGCGGCCAGGTCTTCCTTGATGCGGGCGGCCTTGCCTTCCAGGCCACGCAGGTAGTACAGCTTGCCGGCGCGGACCTTGCCGCGGCGCTTGACGTCGACCGAGTCGATCAGCGCACTGTGGGTCTGGAACACTCGCTCCACGCCGTAGCCGTGGGAAATCTTGCGCACGGTGAACGAGGAGTTCAGGCCGGCGTTCTTGGTGCCGATCACGACGCCTTCGTAGGCCTGCACGCGCTCGCGGTTGCCTTCCTTGACCTTGACGTTGACAACGACGGTGTCGCCTTGGCTGAACTTCGGCAGTTCGCGGGTGATCTGGGCGGATTCGAAGTCCGCGACGATGGATTTGTTCAGCTTGCTCATGATTGCACCGATGTATTCGGGGTGGGCGTGTCGTTTCGACAGCGTGGGCTCATGCAGTCACCGGATTGCGCTGCACGTTTGTTGTAGTGGTAGCCGCCACTGCCGGTCAGGCAATGGCAAGCCGCGCATTCTAGCGTACCTTCCGGGCACAGCGCCAGCTGCTTCCATCGTAGGTGCCGGGCTTGCCCGGCACGGGGCTCTGCCGGTAAAGCTTCATGCGGGGCAAGCCCCGCATCTACGGCAATTTCCCGCGCGCCTCGTCCAGCAGCTTGCGGTCGGCCTTGTCCAGGGTGGCTTCGTCCAGCAGGTCGGGTCGACGCAGCGCGGTGCGCAGCAGCGACTGCTGCCGGCGCCAACGCGCGATGGCGGCATGGTTGCCCGAGCGCAGCACCTCCGGCACCTCGCCCAGTTCATGGCTGGCCGGCTGGCTGTAGTGCGGGCAGTCAAGCAGGCCATCGCCCTCGAAACTGTCCTGCACAGCCGATTCGGCGTCGTTCAATGCACCTTCCTGCAAACGGGTGACGGCATCGACGATCACCGCCGCGCCCAATTCACCGCCGGACAGCACGTAGTCGCCGATGGAGATTTCCTCGTCCACCTCGGCGGCGAGGAAGCGCTCGTCCACGCCCTCGTAACGGCCGCACAGCAGGATCATCCGCGGCAGCGCGGCCAGTTCATGCACCCGGGCCTGGGTCAGCGGTCGCCCCTGCGGGCTGAGGTAGATCAGCGGCGCCGGGGTCGGATCGGCACTGCGCGCCGCGGCCAGCGCGGCGCGCAGCGGCTCGATCAGCATCACCATGCCCGGGCCGCCGCCGAACGGGCGGTCGTCCACGCGGCGGTAGTTGCCCCCGGCGTAGTCGCGCGGGTTCCAGCCGTGCAGGTCGAGCAGCCCGCGCTCCTGCGCGCGGCCGACCACGCCCAGCGCGGCCGATTGCGCGACGAACTCCGGGAACAGGGTGATGACGTCGATGCGCACCGGGATCAGAACTCCGGGTCCCAGTCCACCACGATCAGGTTGGCATCGAAGTCGATGGACTTGACCACGTCGTCCAGCACGAACGGCAGCATGCGCTCGCGGTCGCCGCGCACCACCAGCACGTCGTTGGCGCCGGTGTCGAACAGGTGCGACACCCGGCCCAGCTTCACGCCGTCCACGGTCTGCACGTCCAGCCCTTCCAGGTCGACCCAGTAGTACTCGTCCGGCTTCGGCGGCGGCAGCGCGCTGCGCGCGATGTGGATTTCGGTGCCGCGCATGGCCTCGACCACATTGCGGTCGTCCACGCCGGGGAAGGTGGCCACCAGTGTTTTGCTGGCCTCGCGGCCACGTACGCCGCTGATTTCCGATTCCTGCCCCGCAGGGGTGCGCAGGATCCACGGCTGGTAGTTGAATATGGCCAGCCGCGGCTCGGTCCAGGACTCGAGCTTGACTTCGCCGCGGATACCAAAAGCGCCGGTCACCCTGCCCAGCAGGATCCGGCGCTCGCTGTCTTTCTTCATGACGACCGTCGGGCCGCGCTTGCGCGCGGCCCGCCAGGATCAGGCCGCAGCGGCCTGGGCCTTGGTCGCTTCCTTGTACAGGTTGCGAACCTTGTCGGTCAGCTGGGCGCCGTTGGCGACCCACTTGTCGACGGCGGCGATGTCCAGCACCACGCGCTGTTCGGCGCCCTGGGCAACCGGGTTGTAGTAGCCGACGCGCTCGATGTTGCGGCCGTCGCGGGCGCTGCGCACGTCGGTGACGATGATGTGGTAGAACGGACGCTTCTTGGCGCCGCCGCGGGTCAGTCGAATCTTGACCATGGTGGTTTTTCCTTTGTAGCCCAGTCGCCAGGATGGCGCGGTAAGCCGGCGATTATAGCGGCGGTGGCGGTGCATTCCAAGTCCGCCCCTGAACGTGGGCAACCCCTGCCGTAGGAGCGACGCAAGTCGCGACCGGGTTTTCTCGGCAAAGCCCGGTCGCGACTGGCGTCGCTCCTACAGGGGTTGCCAAGGCGCCTGGGCCTTGGCTTGCCGCAGTTGTTGCAGCAGTTCCTCGGATTGCGTGAACGCCTGCCCGCCGATCCGGCCCAGCGGCCACAGGCCGGTGGCGTTACAGGCCGCCGCGCCGGTGAAGGCGGCAAGCGCATCCAGCGCAATGCAGCGCCGGCATTGCGCCTGCCCCAGCGCCTCCAGTCCCGCGCCCAGCAATTGTTCGGTAACGCCGCGCAGCGCCGCGGCCTGCGGCCATGTCACGCAGGCGCCGTTCCACAGCGCCAGGTTCCACGTGCTGCCTTCACTCACGTTGCCGGCCATGTCAACGAACAGGGCATCGT
The DNA here is from genome assembly GCF_001431505.1 of Stenotrophomonas daejeonensis. Classification (GTDB taxonomy): domain Bacteria; phylum Pseudomonadota; class Gammaproteobacteria; order Xanthomonadales; family Xanthomonadaceae; genus Stenotrophomonas; species Stenotrophomonas daejeonensis. The sequence goes on along the minus strand of NZ_LDJP01000065.1, from coordinate 15,073 downwards.
CGAAACCGGTACGCATGGCCTGCCGGCGGTGGTGGAACAGCGGGAAGGTGCCGACGTGCTTGATATGTGGCGATTCGCGTTCGTAATGCACCGGCAGCGCCGTGCGAGCGACCGCCGGCGCCGTAGCCGGCCCGGAAACAGCGACCAGCACGTCCACCGGCACCGCGCGCAGCGGCTGGCGGAAATCGAAATCGCGCGAGAACACGGTGATGCGCAGCGATGCATCCTGCATGCCGCATCGCGCCAGCGCCTGCCGCAGCCACGCCCGCAGCTGCGCTTCGTCCAGCGCCGCATCGAACAACTCGCGCGTGCCCTGCTGCAGGCGCTGCAGGTGCAGCGCCCGGCCCTGCACCGCGCCACCGCGCACCTGCATCGAAGTGAAGTGGCCGTAGTTGACCAGCGCGGCGCCGGCCAGCGCCGCGTCGAGCGGTTCGCCATTGCAGAACAGGCGGCTCACAGCAGCGCCTGCGCCTGCTGCCACATCGCCCGCAGGATGCCGGCGGCCGGCCCGGGTCGTGCCATCCATGCTGCCTGTCCGGCCCAGGCCTGCATCGTCTCCAGGCGGTCATCGGCCTTGGCCTGCCGGCGCATTCCGGCGGTGAGCCCGCGCTGCACCGGGTACGGCCGCGGACGCGGCGCATCCCCGGCCTCGGCGGCCCGGACATGGGCGGTATCGAGCGCGCGCCCCGCCCGGCCGCTGAAGACGCGGGTGACGCGCGTGCCCTCCGGCTCGGAATCGGCCAGGGCCTGTTTCCATGCATCGGGAATGTCGGACTCCTCGGCGGCAAGGAAGGCGGTACCCACCTGCACCGCGCTGGCGCCCAGCATCAGCGCGGCGGCCACGCCACGGCCATCGGCGATGCCGCCGGCCGCGATCACCGGTATGTCCAGTTGATCGGCCAGGCGCGGCAGCAGGGCGAACAGCCCGGTCATCTGCGCTTCGGCGCGCCCGGCGTCGAACGCGCCGCGATGGCCGCCGGCCTCCATGCCCTGCGCGACCACCGCGTCGGCGCCGGCGGCCTGCGCCTGCCGCGCCTCCTCCAGCGTGGTCGCGCAGGCGAACCAGTGGATGCCGGCGTCCCTCAAGCGTCGCGCCTGCTCGGTGGAGAGCACGCCCATGATGGTCGAGGCCACCGTCGGGCGGGCATCGAGCAGCGCCGCGAACTGCGCATCGAAGTCGGCCGGCGCGGCATCGCCCGCCTCGGCCGGCACCGGCGGCCCCCAGCGTTCGAGGAAGGCGCGGGTCGCGGCCTCGGCGGCGGCATCGCGCGGCGGCGGCGGGTCGGGCACCCACAGGTTGACCTGCGCCGGCCCGGAAGCGCCCGCGCGGAAGGCCGCCATCCACCAGCCGATGTCCTGCGGCTGCGACAACACCGCCCCCATCGCGCCCATGCCACCGGCATTGGCCAGCGCCTGCGACAGCGCCACCGGGCAGGCACCGGCCATCGGTGCCAGCAGGATCGGCAGCTCGACGCCGAAGCGGTGGCGGAAGTCGTCGATGCGTCGCCGGATGTCCGGATTCATGCCGCGCTCCATTCGGGAAGCCCGATCATCGCCGAGCCCCCCGCTGGCGCCAATCCCGGCAGGTCACGCGGGCGGCGCTTCACGCCATGCCCCGCGGCACCGGCATCAGCATCCGGTACCAATCCTCGACGCGGCCTTCGCGCAGGTCGAAGTCGCGTACTGCCCGCGGGCGTTGCAGGAAGGCACCCCACAGCCGCAGGTCGACGAAATCCGTCGCCGGCCGGCCGCGCCATTCCGGCGGCCCATGCAATTCCAGTTCAAGGCAGTAGAAGCCGTCGGCATCGCAGGTGAGCGCATGGCGGCCATCGGTGGTGCCGCCGTCATACAGGCCCGGCCCGCGCACGAACCCGTACAGCCGCAGGCTGCCGTCGGTGAAGCCCGTCGCGCTGTCCTCGCGCGGCAGGCGGCGGTCGAACTCGCCGGCCTGCCATGCCTGTTCCAGCACCAGCACGTCGCCGCGGCTCAGTTGCAGGTACCAGCGGTGCAGGTGCCGGTACTGCACCAGCCAGTCGATGGCCGGGTCGGTGATGCCCGCCACATCCCAGGCATCGGCGGCATTGGCGAACAGCAGCACCGCGCCTTGCGGTACGCCTGCCGGCTCGTGCACCGGCAAACGTGCATGCGCTGGCGGGCGGTCCTCGCCTTCGATCCGTACCACCAGCCCTCCCGCCCGGTCATGCTCGTACCGGCAGGCCGACGCCGGCGCCGGCTCCAATGGCAGCGACAAGGCCTCCGGCGTCGGCACGCCCAGCCAGACGCCGATGCTGCCGCATCCCGTGGCACTGCCTGGGTCGTCCTGGCCGATGCCCAGCGAATGCACGCCGGCATGTTCGATCAGGATGCGGGTCTCCTCCCGGCTGCCCACGTCGAACCAGCGTCGTCCGCCCTGCCCCGGCGGACACAGGTCGCAGGGCCAGCGCACCGGCTCCTGGCCATCCCGCGCGGCGGAGTGGAAGCGGAGCAGCAGTACATCGCCGGCGCGCAGGAACAGGTCTTGGGTAATGCAGATGCCCGCACGCGGGTAGCGCTCGTTGTGGAACGGCTCGATGTCGGCGACATGACGGCGCCATTCGCGCCCGGCCGCGGCCGGTGCGGACAGCGCATCGGCACGCGGCACCGGGCCATGCAGCGGCGCCAGCGCGGCGGCGGACGACACGCCCCGCGGCTCGCCCTCCTGCGACTCCGCCGCAGCCAGCGTTGGAGCACGCCGCCGGAACAGCGCATCGACCAACCCGGCCAGCAACGCCAGCGCGACCCACAGCACCAACGTCGCCGGCAGCAAGGCCCAGCCCGAAGCCAGCCGTGCGGCCAGCACCAGCGCCAGGCACAGGTGGATGCAGTGCCGCCCCGGCGACCAGTTCATGGCGGGACGTGGCCCGGCGTTCCGCGGCGCCCGCGCCGGCTCAGCGGAACGGCAGGCCGCCGCGGCCGCCCATCGCGCCGAGCATGCCCTTCATGTTGCGCATCATGCCCTTCATGCCGCCGCCGGCCAGCTTGCCCATCATCTTTTCCATCTGCATGTACTGCTTCATCAGCTTGTTGACGTCGGCAGGCTGGGTGCCGGAGCCGCGCGCGATGCGGGCACGGCGCGAGCCGTTGAGCAGGCCGGGGTTGCGCCGCTCCTTTTTCGTCATCGAATTGATGATGGCGATCATGCGCGGCACTTCCTTGCTCTGGCTGGCCTGCTGCTTGAGGTGCTCGGGGATCTGCCCCAGGCCCGGCAGCTTGTCCATCAGCCCGCCGATGCCGCCCATGTTCTGCATCTGCTCCAGTTGGTCGCGCATGTCGTTGAGGTCGAACTTCTTGCCCTTGGCGACCTTCTCGGCCAGCTTGGCCGCCTTGTCCTTGTCGACCTGCTGCTCGACCTGCTCGACCAGCGACAGCACGTCGCCCATGTCGAGGATGCGGCTGGCCACGCGCTCGGGGTGGAACACGTCCAGCCCGTCCACCTTCTCGCCGGTGCCGGTGAACTTGATCGGCTTGCCGGTGACGTAGCGCACCGACAGCGCCGCGCCGCCGCGGGCATCGCCGTCGGTCTTGGTCAGCACCACGCCGGTCAGCGGCAGCGCCTCGCCGAAGGCCTTGGCGGTGTTGGCCGCGTCCTGGCCGGTCATCGAATCGACCACGAACAGGGTTTCAGCCGGGTTGACCGCCGCGTGCAGGGCCTTGATCTCGGCCATCATCGCCTCGTCGATGGCGAGGCGGCCGGCGGTATCGACGATCAGCACATCGGCGAAGGACTTGCGCGCGTCGGCGATGGCGGCGCGGACGATGTCCACCGGCTTCTGCTCCGGCGCCGACGGGAAGAACAGCACGCCGGTCTGCTCGGCCAGCGTCTTCAACTGCTCGATCGCGGCCGGGCGGTAGACGTCGGCGCTGACCACCATCACCTTCTTCTTGCGCTTTTCCTTCAGGTGCTTGGCCAGCTTGCCGACCGTGGTGGTCTTGCCGGCGCCCTGCAGGCCGGCCATCAGGATGATGGCCGGGGCCGGCACGTTGAGGTTCAGGTCGCTTGCCTGCGCACCCATCACCGCGGTGAGCTCGTCGCGCACCACCTTGATGAGGGCCTGGCCGGGCGTCAGCGACTTCAGCACTTCCTGGCCGACCGCACGCACCTTGATCTTCTCGATCAGCGCCTGCACCACCGGCAGCGCGACGTCGGCCTCCAGCAGCGCGATGCGCACCTCGCGGGTGGCCTCGCGGATGTTCTCCTCGGTCAGGCGGCCACGGCCGCGCAGGCGCTCGATGGTGCCGGAAAGGCGCTGGGTCAGGGACTCGAACATGCGGGGCAACCTGCGGAAACGAATGCGATAGAACCGGAATTATAGCCGGCGGCCGCCTCCCGCCACCCGCACATGCGGCCTTTGCCGCCGGCATGTGCGAAACTTCGCAGATGGCAATCGTTCTCATCTCCCTGCTGTTGTACCTGACCGCGACGCTGCTGCTGGTCCGCGGCATGGGCGATGCCCGCCAGCGGCCGTCACGCGCCTGGCTGTGGCCGGCCGGCGCGGCGATCGTGCTGCATGGCGGCTACCACCTGACGGTCGCCCTGCACACCAGCGGCGGGCCGGACATGCACTTCTTCGCCGCGCTGTCGCTGGTGGCGCTGGGCATGGCGGTGCTGACCGCGCTGGTGGGCGCGCGCGGGCGCATGGCCGCATTGGGCGTGGTGGTGTTCCCGCTGGCGGCGCTGTTGCTGCTGGCCTACCACGGCCACGGCCACGCACCGAGCAAGGAACTGGACTGGCAATTGGCCAGCCACGCCTGGCTGGCGCTGCTGGCCTACGCCACGCTGAGCATCGCCGCGCTGCTGGCGATCATGCTGTGGCTACAGGAACGCGCGTTGCGCCGGCGCGACTTCCGCCCGTGGCTGCGTGCGCTGCCGCCGCTGGCCGACCTGGAACTGCTGCTGTTCCGCACCATCGCCGTCGGCTTCAGCCTGCTGACCCTGACCCTGGTCACCGGCGTGCTGTTCGTCGACGACCTGCTGGCGCAGAAGCTGGTGCACAAGACCGTGCTCAGCGTGCTGTCGTGGCTCGTGTTCGGCACGTTGCTGATCGGGCGCCGCCGCTATGGCTGGCGTGGGGTCAAGGCGGTGCACTGGACGCTGAGCGCGATGGTGCTGCTGTTGCTGGCCTTCTTCGGCAGCCAGTTCGTGATCGAGCTGGTGTTCGGCCGGGGGTAGGCGCCGGGTCTGCCCGGCACGGGGCTTCAACGGGACAGCGCCATGCGGGGCAAGCCCCGCATCTACTCGGCCGCTTCCAGCGCCTGCGACAAGCGTTCCACCGCGATCACCTCCATGCCCTTCACCGTGCCGCCCTTGGGCGCGTTGGCCTTGGGCACGATGGCACGCTTGAAGCCATGCGTGGCCGCCTCGCGCAGGCGCTCCTCGCCATTGGGCACCGGGCGGATCTCGCCGGACAGGCCCACTTCGCCAAACGCAATCGTCTTTTCCGCCAGCGGCTGGTCGCGCAGGCTCGACAGCACCGCCAGCAGCACCGGCAGGTCGACCGCGGTCTCCTGCACGCGGATGCCGCCGACCACGTTGATGAACACGTCCTGGTCGCCGACCATCACCCCGCCGTGGCGGTGCAGCACCGCCAGCAGCATCGCCAGCCGGTTCTGCTCCAGCCCCACCGCCACCCGGCGCGGGTTGGACAGCGGCGATGAATCCACCAGCGCCTGCACTTCCACCAGCAGCGGCCGGGTGCCCTCGCGGGTGACCATCACGCAGCTGCCGGGCTGGCGGGTGCTGCCGCCGGACAGGAAGATCGCCGACGGGTTGGGCACTTCCTTCAGGCCCTTCTCGCCCATCGCGAACACGCCCAGCTCGTTGACCGCGCCGAAGCGGTTCTTGAACGCGCGCAGCACCCGGAAGCGGCTGCCGCTCTCGCCTTCGAAATACAGCACCGCATCGACCATGTGCTCGAGCACGCGCGGGCCGGCGATGCCGCCTTCCTTGGTGACGTGGCCGACCAGGAACACCGCGGTGCCGGTTTCCTTGGCGTAGCGCACCAGCCGCGCCGCGCTCTCGCGCACTTGGCTGACCGAGCCTGGCGCGGCGGTCAGGGTTTCGGTCCACAGCGTCTGCACCGAGTCGGCGACGATCAGCTTCGGCCGCGCCGCGCTGGCGTGCTGCAGGATCAGTTCGATGCCGGTCTCGGCCAGCGCGTTGACCCCGTCCAGCGGCAGGTCCAGCCGCACCGCGCGGCCGGCCACCTGCGCCAGCGACTCCTCGCCGGTGACGTACAACACCGGCAGCGTGCCGGCCATCTTCGCCAGCGCCTGCAACAGCAGCGTGGACTTGCCGATGCCCGGATCGCCGCCGACCAGCACCACCGCGCCTTCGACCAGCCCGCCACCCAGCACGCGGTCGAACTCGCCGATGCCGGTGGACACGCGCGCGTGCTCGCTCTGCTGCACGTCCTTGAGCGCGGTGATCCTCGGCGCCTCGGCCTTGCCGGCCCAGCCGCTGCGGCGCGCGGCCGGCGACTTCACTGCCGCCGCGCTTTCCAGCACCACCTCGGCCAGCACGTTCCAGACCCCGCACTCGGTGCACTGGCCCTGCCACTTGTTGTATTCGGCGCCGCATTCGCTGCACACATAGGCGGTGCGCGCCTTGGCAGTGGTCTTGGCCATGTCCGGTTCCGTGGAGAAGTGCGGCGAGTCTAGCGCCTGCGGTTCGCACGGCACGAGACGCCGTACGTGGTAGTGCCGGCCGCTGGCCGGTACCTGCGTGACTGCACGGGGATGCGAGGTTGCCGACCAGCGGCCGGCACTACCAAAACGAAAGCCGCCCGGAGGCGGCTTTCGCTGGCATCGCCGATGGCGCGCGGCGTCAGTGGATCATCATGAAGTAGTTCATGTTCCACATCACCCACAGCGTGCCGGCGACGATGATGCCGATCATGATGAGGGTGAACAGGCCGACGTTGACGTTCCAGCGCTGCGCCGAGGAGCGGTCCAGGTGCAGGAAGAACACCAGGTGCACCAGCAGCTGCAGAACGCCGCAGACGAGGATCACCAGACCCGTCGCCAGCCCGCTGGACAGGCCACCGGCCATCACCACCCAGAACGGGATGATGGTCAGGATGGCGGCCAGCACGAAGCCGGTCAGGTAGGACTTGACGCTGCCGTGGCTCTCGCCGCCCGCGCCGTGGGCATGGTTGTCATGTGCGGACATCAGATCGCTCCCGACAGATAGACGACGGAGAACACGCCGATCCAGACCAGATCGAGGAAGTGCCAGAACAGGCTCAGGCACGCCATGCGGGTGGTGTTGGTCGAGGTCAGGCCATCGCGCTTGAGCTGGATGAACATCACCAGCAGCCACAGCAGGCCGCCGCTGACGTGCAGGCCGTGGGTGCCGACCAGCGCGAAAAACGCCGACAGGAAGGCGCTGTGGTCCGGGCCGTGGCCGTGCTGGACCAGGTGGTTGAACTCCCAGATCTCCATGACCATGAAGCCCGCGCCCAGCAGCCAGGTGACCGCCAGCCAGCCGAACATCAGGCCGAGCTTCTTCCGGTGCATGGCGATCATGCCCAGGCCGAAGGTCAGCGAGGACACCAGCAGCAGCGCGGTTTCGCCGGCGACGAACTTCAGGTCGAACAGCTCCTTCGCGTCCGGCCCACCGTTGGTGCCGCCGGCCAGCACCACGTAGGTGACGAACAGCGAGGCGAAGATGAGCAGGTCGCTCATCAGGTAGATCCAGAAGCCCAGCACGGTGTTGCCACCGCTGTCGTGGTGCTCGTGGTGGTGGTCCGCCGCGTGCGCGGCGGCGTCGTGGTTCATGTGGGCGATGCTGCTCATGCCTTCACCTCTGCCTTCACCAGGCCCTGCGCGATCAGGTGCTGGCGGTGTTCGTTCTCGATGCGCTCGACCTCGGCGGCCGGCACCCAGTAGTCCACGTCCTTGACGAAGCTGCGGGCGATGAAGGTGCCGATCATGCCGACCAGGCCGACGATGGCCAGCCACCAGATGTGCCAGATCATCGCGAAGCCCAGCACCAGGCTGAAGGCGCCCATGAACACGCCGGCGGCGGTGTTCTTCGGCATGTGGATGTCGCTGTACTGCGCCGGCTTCGGCCACGCCTCGCCGCGCTGCTTGCGGCGCCAGAAGTCGTCCAGCTCCTCGCCCTTGGGCAGGGTCGCGAAGTTGTAGAACTGCACCGGCGAGGCGGTTTCCCACTCCAGCGTGCGCGCGTCCCACGGGTCGCCGGTGAGGTCCGCGTTCTTCTTGCGGTCGCGGATCGAGACGATGATCTGGATGATCTGGCACAGCACGCCGGCGCCGATGATGAAGGCACCGATCATCGCGGCGACGAAGTACGGCTGGTAGTCGGCGTTCGGGTAGCTCTGCAGGCGGCGGGTGACGCCCATGAAGCCGAGCGCGTACAGCGGCATGAAGGCCAGGTAGAAGCCGATGAACCAGCACCAGAACGCGCGCTTGCCCCACGTCTCGTCCAGCTTGAAGCCGAACATCTTCGGGAACCAGTAGGTGATGCCGGCGAACATGCCGAACACCACGCCGCCGATGATGACGTTGTGGAAGTGCGCGATCAGGAACAGCGAGTTGTGCACCACGAAGTCGATGGCCGGGATCGCCAGCATCACGCCGGTCATGCCGCCGATGACGAAGGTGACCATGAAGCCGATGGTCCACAGCACCGGGGTGTCGAAGTGCACGCGCCCGCGGTACATGGTGAACAGCCAGTTGAAGATCTTCACCCCGGTGGGGATCGAGATGATCATCGTCGTGATGCCGAAGAAGGCATTGACGTTGGCGCCCGAACCCATCGTGAAGAAGTGGTGCAGCCACACCAGCATCGACAGCAGGCCGATGCAGGCGGTCGCGTAGACCATGCCCTTGTAGCCGAACAGCGCCTTGCGCGAGTACGTGGCGATCACTTCGGAGAACACGCCGAACGCCGGCAGCACCAGGATGTAGACCTCGGGGTGGCCCCAGATCCAGATCAGGTTGACGTACAGCATGGCGTTGCCGCCGGCATCGTTGGTGAAGAAGTGCATGCCGAGGTAGCGGTCCAGCGTCAGCAGCACCAGGGTCAGGGTCAGCACCGGGAAGGTGGCCACGATCAGCACGTTGGCGACCAGCGCGGTCCAGCTGAACACCGGCATGGTCATCAGCTTCATGCCCGGCGTGCGCATCCGGAAGATGGTGACCAGGAAGTTGATGCCGCTCAGCGTGGTGCCCAGGCCCGACACCTGCAAGCCCCAGATGTAGTAATCGACACCGACGCCGGGGCTGTATTCCTTGCCCGACAACGGCGGGAACGCCAGCCAGCCGGTCTGCGCGAATTCACCCACGCCCAGCGAGATCATCACCAGCGCCGCGCCGGACAGGAACAGCCAGAAGCTGAGCGAGTTCAGGAACGGGAAGGCGACGTCGCGCGCGCCGATCTGCAACGGCACGACGAGGTTCATCAGGCCGGTGATCAGCGGCATCGCCACGAAGAAGATCATGATCACGCCGTGGGCGGTGAAGATCTGGTCGTAGTGGTGCGGCGGCAGGTAGCCTTCCGCGCCGCCGGCGGCCACCGCCTGCTGCATGCGCATCATCACCGCGTCGGCGAAGCCGCGCAGCAGCATGATGAAGGCGACGATCAGGTACATCGCGCCGATCTTCTTGTGGTCCACCGAGGTGAACCACTCGTTCCACAGATAGCCCCACAGCTTGGCGCGGGTAACCAGCGCCATGATGATCAGGCCGATCAGGCCTGCCGCCGCGAGCGTGACCATGACGATCGGCTCGTGGTACGGGACGGCTTCAAGAGTCAGTTTGCCCAGCATTGTCATTCTCCCGCCATGCCATGCCCGGCATGGGCAGCGTGCTCTTCAACGACATGTTCGTCAGCGGCGTGTCCGCCATGCGCTTCGGCAGCGTGTTCGCCGGCCGCGTCTTCGGCAGTCGGCGCCGTTGCCTCGGTCGCGTGGCCTTCATGGCCCGCGTGGGCGCTGGCGTTGCCGTCGTGCTTCATGCCCAGGTGGCGGTTGTCGCCGACGTGGCGACGGATCACCGTGCCGAACAGGCCGTCCTCGACGCTGCCGTAGTAGGTGACCGGGTACCAGTCGTGGTTCTTCTCCGCGCCCAGTGCGTCGAACGCGGCCAGGTCCAGCGCCTTGCCGTCGCCGCGCAGCGTGTCCAGCCACTGCCGGTATTCCGGCTCGGTCACCGAATGCGCGGTGAAGTGCATCTTGTTGAAGCCGTGGCCGCTGTAGTTGGAGGACATGCCCTCGAACCGGCCGGTCTCGTCGGCGATCAGGTGCAGCTTGGTCTGCATGCCGGCCATCGAGTAGATCATGCTGCCCAGGCGCGGGATGAAGAACGCGTTCATCACCGTGTCCGAGGTGATGCGGAAATTCAGCGGCGTATCGACCGGGAAGGTCAGCTCGTTGACCACTGCGACCTTTTCTTCCGGGTAGATGAACAGCCACTTCCAGTCCAGCGAGACGGCCTCGATCACCACCGGCTTTTTGTCCGAATCCAGCGGCCGGTACGGGTCCAGCGCGTGCGAGGAGCGCCAGGTCAGCACCGCCAGCACCAGGATGATCATGCACGGGATCGACCACATCACCACCTCGATGGCGGTGGAATGCGCCCAGTCCGGCTCGTAGCGGGCCTTGGTGTTGGACGCGCGGTATTTCCACGCGAACACCAGGGTCATGACGATGACCGGGATGACGACCAGCAGCATCAGCACCGTGGCGGTGATCAGCAGGGTCTTTTCGTCGTGGCCGATCTGGCCCTTGGGGTTGAGGATGGCCGCATCGCAACCAGTCAGCAATGCGGCGAACACGGACAGCAGTGCTGGACGCAGCCAGCGTCCAGGCGATTTCAACGGAATCATCGGTCGATCCAATTGCGGGGGAGCGCCTTGTCCGACACCCTTTGCGCGACTTGCGCGGAACGACCGCCCGGGGATTGCCCACCGGAAGAACACGTACTTGGGACTGCCAGATTCAGCGCGGCAATTTTAGGCCGTGCCGATGCACTTTAGAAAGACGTTGACAATGATTCCGCGCAAGGAAAGCCCGTTTTCGCCTGCGACATGATGTCGCACCCAAGCCGCGGTTCAGCGTGGCCCGACCTGCACGCGCTGGACGATGACCCGGCCATCGGGCCGTTGCACGCGCAGGCGCAGCTCCGCCACGTCCTCCGGCACCGGCCACGCGATGCGGCCATCGGCGTCCACCGGCACGGCCTCGTCGTTGGCCGTGACCTGCGAGCCGGGGGGCACGCGCCCGCTCAATGCGGTGCCGGGGGCCACCTGCCGCGGCAGGCTGACGATGGCGGTGGCGCGTTCGGTGGGGCGGGCCGGTTCCAGCATGGGCGGCGTTTTCATCGAAGCCTGGGTGACGGGTTCGGCATGGCTGCCGCAACCGGCCAGCGTGGCCGCCAGCAGCAGGTTCAGGGGCTTGGTGTGGTCGGCGGGCATGGCGGGGCTCTCTTCCGGAATGCGAGAGGGGCGGTGTCGCCACCGCCCCTCCAGTGTGCCCGAAGCGGGCGGGTCAGAACTGCACGGAGAACCGCGCGTTCAGGCCGGTGTCGTGCCCTTCGTCGGCCAGCATGCCGGTGTAGCCCAGCTCCAGCAGCGTGTTGGCGGACAGCCGTGCGGCGACGCCCAGCTCGGCCAGCGTCGCGTTGCGGACCAGCGGCGCACCGGTCACGGCGAAGCTGCCGCCGCCGTTCCACGACGCGTTGCTCACCGGGACGCGATCGCCATTGGCACGCTGCCAGGCCAGGCTGCCGCGCAGGCTCAGCCAGCTCTGCGCCTGCCCGCTGGCCGCCAGATCGGCGTTGAAACGCACGCCGGCCACGGCCAAGTCGGTCTTGAAGGTGTCGCCGGCCAGCGCCAGCGCCGACAACCCGCCACTCTCGCGCGCGGCGTCGGTCTTCACCCGGACCTGGGCGTACTGCGCGAACGGCTCCACCCCGCCACGGCCGAAACCGAAGCGGTAGCCGGCCTCGACGAAGGCCTGTTCCGTGGTGCCGTCGTACTTGGCATAGGTGCTGTCCTGCAGGCCGGTGAAGTCCACCTTGCGGTGGGTCTTCAGGGTCTGCCACGACTGGGCGTAGCCGGCGCGCACGCCGAAGCCGCCCCAGTGCTGGCCCACGTAGGCGCCGGCATGCTTGCCATCCACGTCGGCCTTGGAACCGCGGTCGGCGATGGCGATGTCGGAACGGCCGGTGCCGCCCAGCACGCCGAAGCGCCAGCCGCCATCCAGCTGCAGGTCGGCGCCGACCAGCGTGGTGCTGCCGCTTGCCTTGGCCTGCGCGGCATTGCCATCGGCATCCAGCCGGCTGCTGCCATGCTGCACCTCCGCCCACGCGCCCACGCCGGATTCGGCATCCCCCTGCGCGGTGAAGGCGTCCTGCCCGTGGCGGGCACGGGCCAGCGCGCTGTTGCGCAGCTGGCGCGAATCCTGCACCAGCAGCGACCTGGCGCTGGCGTGCAGCTCACCGCCCAACTGGTCGAACGCGGCCGGCGCCTGGTCGGCCGACAACAGCACCAGGCGCTGCAGCAGGCCGCTGGAATCACCCAGGCCATCGGCGGCGGTGGCCACTGCCTTCTGGTTGGCCGTGTTCGCCGCGCTGGCCAGCGCCTGCCCGCGCTCGATGGCCAGTTGCAGGCCATTGGCCGAGAACAGGGCCGTGGGCTTGAGGAACGGCGACATCGCCGAGGTATCCAGCGCGTCGAAGGCACCGCTCACGCCGCCAGCGGCAGTCAGCAGCGTGTACTGCTGGCCGAGCAGGAAGTTGCCGCCGGTCTGCACCAGCTTCAGCGTGCCGCCTTCGATGCTGGCGCTGCCGGCCACGTTGACGGTGTCCGAGGACGACGGCGGCAGCAGTTCGACCAGATAGGTGGAACCGGCCTTCTGCACGTAGTCGCCGGTGACGGTCAGGGTGCCGATGGAGTTGCCCGGCGACAGCGTGCCGCGCACTTCCAGGTCGCCCAGCGTGCCGCTGCCACCCAGCGTGCCGGCGGCACCGACGACGGTCCTGCCGCCGGTGAGGGTGCCGTTGATCATCGCCACACCCTGGTTCACCCACAGGTTGCTGCCGTCGAGGCTGCCGGTATCGGTCAGGTAGAACACGCCGGCCTTGCCATCCACGCTGACATCGCCGGTGAGGGTGTTGTCGCCGGTCAGTTCGAGGATGCCCTGCTTGACGCTGGCGCCGGCAAAGCTGTTGTCGCCGCTCAGGCGCAGCCAGCCGATGCCGTCCTTGCCCAGCTTGCCGGGGCCGCCGATGTCGTTGCTCCAGTCATCCCATGCCGCGCCTTCCCACACCTGGACGCCACCGGCACGCTGGTTCATCACCACGTCGGTATCCACGCGCAGCATGCCCGGGCCGTCGATGGCCTTCTTCAGGTCGATCAGGCCCCAGCCGTAGATTTCGTCCACGCCCGGCGCGCCCAAGTCGGTGGTGGTGGTCAGCAGCACGTCGCGGATCTGCGGGTTGTCCAGGTACGGGAAACGCTCCATCAGCAGCGCCAGCGCACCGGTGACGTGCGGGGTCGCCATCGAAGTGCCGGTCATGTCGCCATAGCCGTATTCGGGCGATTCGGAAGTAATCTGCAGGCCCGCGACATCGCCATTGCCATCACGGACCACCTCGCCCTCGATATCGCCCTCCACGACCGTGGAGGTGATATCCGTGCCCGGTGCAGCCACGCACCAGCCCATCGTCTGGCCACAGATGCTGGAGCTGGCGTCGATATCACCACTCAGATTGACATTGACTACGCTCAGCCAATATTTCTCCAATCCCTGCACATAGCGCGGCAACGTGGCATAGACGCCGGCAATCTTGCCGTCATTATTGCCAGCCGCGAACACCTGAAGAATGCCGTGCTGCAATGACGGCTGCACGTAGGTATCGAAGTAATCCACGTTGTCGCCATACTGCGCATCCATATCGGCAACCGTAGTTTTCTCGACAGCCAAGCCCCAGCTGTGGTTGATGGCACGTACGCCGGCAGCATTCATCTGCGCATACATGCTTTCCACTGCGCTGCTGTCCGGGCCGATGGCATATGACTCCCCACCAATGCCGAGCAGGCTGTCAAGATCGGAATAACTGTTGGAGAACAGCCGCGCAGTGGTCAGGTCGGCGGCAAAAGCAACGCCATGCGTACCTTGGCCATCGCGATTGGCAACCATCGTGCCGGCGACGTGCGTACCGTGGGTCTGGTAGGAGAAGCCTGCCAGAGACTCCAGATACTCGGGCACCCAGTCATACAGGTAACCAATCTGTACCAGGTAATCCACGAAGTCGCGATCATCGTCGGTGTAGTGGAAATACTCCACCGCCACGGTATCGCCCTCGGACATGAAGCAGGCTTCCGGCCCCACCAGCAACGCCGTGTTCGCGCAGGGTGAACCATCCTCAAGCACATCGGCGATACGGATGCCGTTGACACTCTTGCCAGCGAACTCCCCATGCCTGAGATCGACGCCGCTGTCGAACACACCCAGGCGAATGCCCTTGCCGGTGAGCCCGCGCGCATAGGCGTACTGGGCATTGATCGCCGCCAGGCCCCAGTCGGCCTTGAATTCGTCATCGACCCAGCTGTCCGGGTCGCCGACCTTGCCGTCCCCGGCCGCCGCGTCCTGCGCGCTGGCAACCCCGGCCGTGCCCAGGGCCATCGTGGTCAGCAGGCCGGACAGCGCAACACTCAATACCGATCGCTTGATTCGCACTTCTCTCTCCTTGGTTCAGCAGGCCCGCACCATGCGGGACCCAAGCACAACGCGGCAGCGCACCGATCACCCCCATCGAGGGCCGGGACCTGCCGCAAGCGGGCCGGCGAATACCCCCGGTGCCGGCCCCTTCTGCGTAGAATCCGCGTCATTCCTTTCACCGAGCCCCGGCCCTGTCCACGCCCGCCCCCTTGGCCCACGTCGATCGCCCCGGCATGCCCGGCACGGACGCCTTTGCCGACTTCGTGCAGGCGCAGCGTTCGCCGCTGTACGCATTCCTGCGCGCGCGCGGCACCAGTCCCGAGGACGCCGAGGACATTGCGCAGGAC
>NZ_LDJP01000064.1 GCF_001431505.1 Stenotrophomonas daejeonensis | reverse complement strand
AAAGATCGTGCTAATCAGGTACCGGGAAAGCCTCATCGCGCACCAAGGTGCGCTCCTACAGAGGGTCAATCCCAGCCCGGCATCTGGCTGCCGTCGAGGCCGCCGGTTTCGAACACCACGCTGCGGACGCCGCCGGCCTGCACCGGGAACTCGATCTCGATGACCTTCGCCTTGCGCGCCTGTCGCCACAGCCCGCGGTTGTCGTCGATGAACATGGCGATGGCCTCGTCGGTGTCCGGGCGGTGCGCGGCCATCGCGCGCGGCGCGGCGCCGTCCACCCCGACCTTGACCCGGCAGGCGCGGTAGCAGGCCCTGGCGAAGTCGCCGGCCTGCAGCACCAGGTAGGCGTGGTGCTTCCATTGCGGGTGGTCGCGGAACACCAGCTGCACCACCTTGGCGCCGCTGCCGTCCACGTCCACGCGCTCCTTGCCCTGGATCATCGCCGAGCGCTGCACGCCCTTGCCCACCGCCACCTGGTTGTAGCTCCACAATGCCTGCATGCGGCGCAGCTCGCGCGCGGCCTCGGCCTTTGCCTTCACCTCGGCAAAACCCGGCTCGATGCGCGCGGCGGTATCCGAATCCGGGTACTGGTCGAACAGGGCCACGCCGAAGATGCGCGCCCTTTCCCAGTCGGCGGCGGCCACCGCGCCGTCGTACTGCTTGCCGATGGCGGCCGCGTCGACCTCGCGCCGCGCGTGTTCCTGCGCCGCGGCGGCTTCCTGCTTCTGGCGCTCGGCCTCCGGGTCGGTGCAGGCGGCCACGGCCAGGGTGCAGGCGGCGAGCAGGATCAGTCGTTTCATGGCGGGGTCCTTTGCGGGCGACGAATGGCGTGGACGAGAGTGTATTTGTTGCAGGAGCGACGCAAGTCGCGAGGGGGCTGTACCGGTGGAGCCTCATCGCGACTTGCGTCGCTCCTGCAAAAGCAAACAAGAGCAAAGATGTTTGCGACATGGCCGACGCAAACGACAACGGCGGGCTTTCGCCCGCCGTCGCGCTGGTTCACGATGCCGCCGGATTACGGCTTCGGCGCGGCTTCGGCCTTGGCGATCATGTCCTCCACCGAGGCGGTGGTGATCGGGTGGTAGCCGGGCCGGGCCTTGGCGAACGCGTCCTTGGCGAAGGCCAGGCCTTCCGGGGTCTTCAGCAATTCGGCGTAGATTGGCAGGATCAGCTTGCGGCGGCCGACGCGCTGGATGAACTCGCCGGCCGCGGCCTGCGCCTCGCCGTAACCGCTGCGGATCGCCAGCGGGTACCAGCGCATCGCGATCTCGCCGTTGGCGGTGCCGGTGAAGTGATAGGCCTTGTCCAGCTGCGCCAGCTTCTCCACCGGCACGGTCTTGCCGAGGCCATCGATGAAGCGCACCCATTCCTGCGTGCTCCACTGCCCGGTCACCTGGTTGCTGGGCAGGCTGTCGCTGCCGAGGAAGGCGATGCGCGCGGTGTCGACCACGGCGAAGCCGCGCGAACGGGCCTTCGGCGCGAACGCAGGGATGCCCGGCTCGTCCAGCCACGCGTGCAGTTCGGCCTCGGTCACCGCGGTCGGGTTCTTCGGCAGCAGGTTCTGCTTCAGGTAATCGACGAACTGGTCGGTGTTGGCGCTCTGGAAGGCGTGGTCGTCGAACCAGCCGCGCAGGAACGGGTCGAACACTTCGCGGCCGAAGCGATGCTCCAGGAACTGCAGGAACCACGCGCCCTTGACGTAGGCCACGTTGCTCAGCGCCTCGTCCGGGTCGCGCTCGGTCAGCGGCGGCAGCGCCAGCGCCTGGTCGGCCGGGCTCATCTCCTTCACCTCGGCCAGCAGGTCGGTCTGGTCGATCTCGCGCTCCATCTCGGCCGCCTCCTGCCCGTACAGCGCCTCGGTGATGCGCGCCTGCACGTAGGTGGTGAAGCCCTCGTTGAGCCAGATGTCCTTCCAGCTGGCATTGGTGACCAGGTTGCCCGACCAGCTGTGCGCCAGCTCGTGCGCGACCAGCGAGACCAGCGACTTGTCGCCGACGATCACGGTCGGGGTGGCGAAGGTCAGGCGCGGGTTCTCCATGCCGCCGAACGGGAACGACGGCGGCAGCACCAGCATGTCGTAACGGCCCCAGCGGTAGTCGCCGTACAGCTTCTCGGCGGCGCCGATCATCTTCTCGGTGTCCTCGAACTCCTTGGCGGCCTTGTTGACCATCGCCGGCTCGGCCCACACGCCCGAGCGCTGCGAGATCGGCTCGAACACCAGGTCGCCGGCGGCAATCGCCAGCAGGTAGGACGGGATCGGCTGCGGCATCTTGAAGCTGTAGTCGCCGTCGCGCGCGGCCTTCGGATCGTTGTCGGCGCTCATCAGCACCATCACGTCCGGGCGGCTGGTGACGTGCGCTTCATAGGTGAAGCGCACGCTCGGGGTGTCCTGCAGCGGCACCCACGAACGGGCGTGGATCGCCTGCGACTGGCTGAACATGAAGGGCAGCTTCTTGCCCTCGGTCATCGACGGCTCCAGCCATTGCAGGCCCGAGGCGGTCGGAGCGGTGTGGTAGGTGATGCGCACGCTGGCCGGCTGCTGCGGCGCCTCGATGCCCAGCCTGCTGCCGAACACCTTGTCGGCCGGCGCCAGCTCGAACTGCAGCGGCGTGGCGGCGCCGTCGGCGGCCAGCGCCTCGACCTTCTCGACGGTCAGCTCGCGGGTGTCCAGCACCAGCTGCCTGGCGTCCTTGTCCTTCCACTCCAGCGCATAGGTGGCGGTGCCGCCGATCTGCTTCTGGTCGAAATCGACGTTCAGCTCCAGCGCCAGGTCCTTGACGACCACCTTGTCCGGCTCGGCGTAGGAGCTCTCGTCATGGCTGCGGCTGACGGTGTTCACGGCGGCGGCGGGCTTCTCGGCAACAGGATCGGCGACGGGGGCGGCGGGCTCCTTGGCGCAGCCGGCGACGAGCGCAACGGCCAAGGGAAGCATCAGGAAGGGTGAACGCATGGGGTTACCTCTGGAAAACGGAGAAACGGAAACAGCGTGCCGGCCAGCGGCCGGCACCTGCAACTAGAGCCTGTAGCCGGAATGGATGGCGACGATGCCGGCGCTGAGGTTCTTGTAGTGGCAACGGCCGAAGCCGGCCTCGCCCATCATCGCCTTCAGCTCTTCCTGCGGCGGATGCTTGCGGATGCTCTCGGCCAAATACTGGTAGCTGTCGCCATCACCGCGCGCGAACAGCTTGCCCAGCTTCGGCAGCACCTTGAACGAGTGGAAGTCGTAGAGCGGCTTGAACCAGTCGGCGGTAACCTCGGAGAACTCCAGCACCCGCGCCTGACCGCCGACCTTGAGCACGCGGTACATCTCGCGCAGCGCCGCGTCCTTGTCGGTGACGTTGCGCAGGCCGAAGGAAATGGTCACCAGGTCGAAGCTCTGGTCCGGGAACGGCAGCGCCTCGGCGTTGCACTGCACCCACTCGAAGCCGGAAACGAAGCCGCGGTTGGTCAGCCGGTCGCGGCCCACCGACAGCATGCCGGCGTTGATGTCGCCCAGCACCACGCTGCCCTCGGCGCCCAGCCGTTCCTTCAGCAGCACCGCGATGTCGCCGGTGCCGCCGGCCAGGTCGAGCACTCGGTCGCCCGGCTTGACCTGCGCGGTGGCGACGAAATAGCGCTTCCACAACCGATGGATGCCCAGGCTCATCAGGTCGTTCATCAGGTCGTAGTTGTCGGCCACCGAGGTGAACACCTGGCCGACCAGCTTCTGCTTGTCCTTGGCCGGCACGTCGCGGAAGCCGAAATGGGTGGTGCCGCTCTTGTAGGGGGATTCGCTCATGCGCCGGATTATCGCACCGACGGGCCGGCCATGCCCTGCGCGCCTATCATGGCCGCATGCCCCCGAAGGAACCGGCCATGATCGCCACCCCCGACTATCGCGCCCTGCTCGACACCGCCATCGCCGAGGCCCGCCAGGGCCTGGCCGAGGGCGGCATCCCGATCGGCGCGGCGCTGTACCACGCCGACGGCCGCCTGCTCGGCTGCGGCCACAACCGCCGCGTGCAGGAAGGCGACCCGTCGATCCACGGCGAGACCGACGCCTTCCGCAAGGCCGGCCGCCAGCGCGGCTACCGCGACACCATCATGGTCACCACCCTGGCCCCGTGCTGGTACTGCTCCGGGCTGGTGCGCCAGTTCAACATCGGCACCGTGGTGGTCGGCGAATCGGTCACCTTCGGCGGCGGCATCGGCTGGCTGCGCGAGAACGGCGTCAACGTCATCGACCTGAATGATGAGCGCTGCATCGACATGATGCGCGATTTCATCGCCGCCCAGCCGGAGCTGTGGAACGAGGACATCGGCGAGTAAACCGTCCCTGCCCCGAAACCTCGAACGCCGGGCGTCAGGCCCGGCGTTCGAGGTTCAAGCGATCATGCGGAATGCTCAGCCTTCCGCGCTGCCACCTTCGGCCGGCAGGCGCTTGCGGTTGAACACCCGCTGCACCACCACGAAGAACAACGGGATGAAGAACAGGCCCAGCGTGGTGCCGGCGATCATGCCGCCGAGCACGCCGGTGCCGATGGCGCGCTGCGCGCCCGAGCCGGCGCCGGAGGCGATCGCCAGCGGCAGCACGCCCAGGCCGAAGGCCAGCGAGGTCATCACGATCGGGCGCAGGCGGTCGCGCACCGCGTGCATGGTCGCCTCGATCACGCCAGCGCCCTTCTCCAGGTTCTCCTTGGCGAACTCGACGATCAGGATCGCGTTCTTCGAGGTCAGGCCCACCGTGGTCAGCATCGCCACCTGGAAATAGACGTCGCGCTCCATGCCGCGGAAAGTATTGGCCAGCACCGCGCCGAGGATGCCCAGCGGCGCCACCAGCAGCACCGCGGTCGGCACGCTCCAGCTTTCGTACAGCGCGGCCAGGCACAGGAACACGATCAGCAGCGACAGCGTGTACAGCAGCGGCGTCTGCGCACCGGCTTCACGTTCCTGGTAGGACACCGCGGTCCACTCGATGCTGAAGCCCGGCGGCAGCTGCTTGGCCAGCCGTTCCACTTCCAGCATCGCGTCGCCCGAAGCCACGCCCGGCGCCGCCTCGCCCTGGATTTCCAGCGCCGAGACGCCGTTGTAGCGCTCCAGCCGCGGCGAGCCGTAGTCCCAGCGCTGGCTGGCGAAGGCCGAGAACGGCACCATCTCGCCGGCACCGTTCTTCACCGTCCACAGGTTGAAGTCCTCCGGGTTCATGCGGAAGCCGTCGTCGGCCTGCACGTAGACGCGCTTGACCCGGCCGCGGTCGATGAAGTCGTCGACGTAGCTCGACCCCCACGCGGTGGCCAGCGTGCTGTTGATCGCATCCAGCGACAGGCCATGCGCGCCGGCCTTGGCCACGTCGATGTCCAGGCGCAGCTGCGGGGTGTCGTCCAGGCCGTTGGGGCGGACGTTGGCCAGCTTGCCGCTCTGCCCGGCCATGCCCAGCAGCTGGTTGCGCGCGTCGACCAGCGCCTCGTGGCCCTGCCCGGAATTGTCCTTCAGGAAGAAGGTGTAGCCCGAGGCGATGCCCAGCTCCGGCATCGCCGGCGGCGGGAAGGCGAAGATGAAGGCGTCCTTGATCTGGCCCAGCGCCATCATCGCGCGGCCGGTGATCGGGCCCACGCCCTGGTCCGCGGTGCGCTCGTCCCAGTCCTTGAGCTTGACGAAGGCCATGCCCGAGTTCTGGCCCATGCCGGCGAAGCTGAAGCCCTGCACCGAGAACACCGATTCCACCGCGTCCTTCTCGTTCTGCAGGAAGTGGTCCTCCAGCTTGTAGATCGACTCCAGCGTGCGCTCCTGGGTGGCGCCGACCGGTGCGTTGACCAACGCCATCAGGATGCCCTGGTCCTCGTTGGGCAGGAACGAGCTGGGCAGGCGCACGAACAGCAGGCCCATCGCCACCGCCAGCGCCGCGAACACCGCCATGAAGCGGCCCGGGCGGGCGAGGATGCCGCGCACGCCGCGCTGGTAGCTGCTGCTGGAACGGTCGAAACCGTTGTTGAACCAAGTGAAGAAGCGGCCGGCCGGGCCGCGGTGGGCGACGTGGTGCTCGCCCTTCTTCAGCGGCTTGAGCATGGTCGCGCACAGCGCCGGGGTCAGCACGATCGCCACCAGCACCGACAGCGCCATCGCCGAGACGATGGTCGCCGAGAACTGGCGGTAGATCACGCCGGTGGAGCCGGACATGAACGCCATCGGCACGAACACCGCCGACAACACCAGGCCGATGCCGACCAGCGCGCCGGTGATCTGGCCCATCGACTTGCGGGTGGCCTCCAGCGGCGACAGCCCTTCCTCGGACATGATGCGCTCGACGTTCTCCACCACCACGATGGCGTCGTCCACCAGCAGGCCGATCGCCAGCACCATCGCGAACATGGTCAGCATGTTGATCGAGAAGCCCAGCGCGGCAAGGATGCCGAAGGTGCCCAGCAGCACCACCGGCACCGCGATCGTCGGGATCAGCGTGGCGCGGAAGTTCTGCAGGAACAGGTACATCACCAGGAACACCAGCACGATGGCCTCGACCAGGGTCTCGACCACGCCCTTGATCGACACCTTCACGAACGGGGTGGTGTCGTAGGGGATCACCGCCTTCAGCCCGCGCGGGTAGTTGGCGCTCAGTTCGTCCAGGGTCTTCCTGACGCCCTCGGCGGTGTCCAGCGCATTGGCGCCGGTGGCCAGGGTGATGGCCAGGCCCGAGGCCGGCTTGCCGTTGTAGCGGGTGACGAAGTCGTAGGTCTCCGCGCCCAGCTCGACCCGCGCCACGTCGCCCAGCTTCAGCATGGAGCCGTCGGCCTCGGTGCGCACCACGATGTCGCGGAACTGCTCCGGCGTCTGCAGGCGGTCCTGCGCGTTGATGGTGGCGTTGAGCTGCTGGCCCTTGACCGCCGGCGCACCGCCCAGCTGGCCGACCGCGACCTGCGCGTTCTGCGCGCGGACCGCGGCGGTGATCTCGTCGACCGACACCTTGTAGGTCTGCAGCTTGTTCGGGTCCAGCCAGATGCGCATGGCGTACTTGCCGCCGAACACCTCGATGCTGCCCACGCCCGGCACCCGGCTCAGCGGGTCCAGCACGTTGGAGCCGACGTAGTCGGAGATGTCGGTGGCGTCCATGCTGCCGTCCTCGGAGACGAAGCCGACCACCTGCAGGAAGCCGCTGGAGGACTTGGCCACGTTGATGCCCTGGCGCTGCACTTCCTGCGGCAGCAGCGGCATGGCCAGCTGCAGCTTGTTCTGCACCTGCACCTGGGCGATGTCCGGGTTGGTGCCGCTGGCGAAGGTCAGGGTGATGCTGGCCTGGCCGTTGGACGAGCTGTTGGACGAGAAGTAGATCAGCCCGTCCAGGCCCTTCATGTTCTGCTCGATGATCTGCGTCACCGAGTCCTCGACCACCTTGGCCGAGGCGCCGGGGTAGCTGGCGCTGATCGACACCGCCGGCGGCGCGACCTCGGGGTACATCGAGATCGGCAGCTTGAGCATGGCCAGCGCGCCGGCCAGCATGATGATGATGGCGATGACCCACGCGAAGATGGGCCGGTCGATGAAGAAGCGTGCCATGTGCGCCCCCGCTTACTGCTTGGCCGCCGGCGCGGCCGGCGTGGCGGCTTCGGCACCCTTCTCGGTGGCCTGCACCGGCATGCCGGGGCCGATCTTCTGCAGGCCCTCGACGATCACCTTGTCGCCAGCCGCCAGCCCGTCCTCCACCAGCCACTTGTCGCCGACCGTGCGGCTGACCGCGACCTGGCGCAGCGCCACCTTGCCCTCGCCGTCCACCACCATCGCGCTGGTGTTGCCGCGGGCGTCACGGGCGATGCCCTGCATCGGCACCAGCAGCCCGTCCTGGCGCACGCCGCTGCCGACCACCGCGCGCACGAACATGCCCGGCATCAGCACCTGCCCGGGGTTGTCCACGCGCACGCGCAGGCCGTAGCTGCCGGTGCCCGGGTCGACGCTGACCTCGGAGAACTCCAGCGTGCCCTTGTGGGCGAACGGGGTGCCGTCCTCCAGCAGGATGTCCACCGGCTGCTCGCCGTTGCCCTGCAGGCGGCCGGCATCCAGCTCGCGGCGCAGCTGCAGCAGTTCGGCCGAGGACTGGGTGACGTCGATGTAGATCGGGTCGAGCTGGTGGATGGTGGCCAGCGGCTCGGCCTGCCCGGCGCTGACCAGCGCGCCCTGGGTGACGCTGGACTTGCCGATGCGACCGGCGATCGGCGCGGTGATGCGCGCGTAGCCCAGGGTCACGTTGGCCGCGTCCAGCGCCGCGCGCGCGGCGCCGACGTCGGCCTCGGCCTGCTTCCACGCGGCCTGCGCGTTCTCGTCGTCCTGCATGCTGATCGCCTTGACCTTCACCAGCTCGGCGCTGCGGCGCGCGGCCAGCCGCGCGGCAGTGGCGCTGGCCTCGGCACGGGCCAGCTGCGCGCGGGCGCTGTTGGCCTGGGCGCGGTAGGCGGCGTCGTCCAGCTGGTACAGCGGCTGGCCCTGCGTGACCAGCGCGCCCTCGGTGAACAGCCGCTTGGCAACGATGCCGCTGACCTGCGGCCGCACCTCGGCCACCTGGTAGCCGGTGGCGCGGCCGACCAGCTCGCGGGTCAGGGTGACCGGCTCGGCCTTCAGGGTGACCACGGTGACCTGCCCGGGCCCGCCCTGCGGCGGGGCCTCGCCGCCCTTGCAGGCGGCAAGCACGACGGTGAGTGCAAGGGACAGCGCGACGAGGCGGCGGTTGCGGATCGAGGTCATGGTGGGGCTCGGCGGGAAGGGGAAACGCTCGCGGGACGAGGCGGCATCGTGCCATCGGCACCGTGCCGGACGCGTTACGGCCAATGGCCCGGACGGCCACCGCGCGCATGACACCACATCCTGCGGAGCAAGCGCGGAAATATACATACATGCAAGACTGTTTGTAAACAATTATGATGGCGGCCGGGTTTGATCCAGCGACTTGCACGGGTAACGCGGCAATGGCCAGAAAAACCAGAGAAGAGGCCCTCGCCACCCGCGAGGGCATCCTTGACGCGGCGCTGGCCTGCTTCCACGAGCATGGCGTGGCCGGCACCTCGCTGGCCGCCATCGGCGAGCGCGCCGGCTATACCCGCGGCGCGGTCTACTGGCACTTCAAGAACAAGACCGAGGTGCTGGAGGCGATGATCCGGCGCAAGCACCTGCCGTTCCTCGAACGGCTGCGCCGCACCGCCTCGCCCCGCCGCAGCACGCCCATCCTCGACCTGCGCTCGGTGATGCTGGTGTCGATCAACGAGCTGGCCACCGACGCGCAGCTGCGCTCGATGATGGAGATCATGCTGCGCAACGACCCTTCCGCCGAAAGCCAGGCCATCCGCCGGCTGCAGCACGAAGGCACCGCCGAGGAACTGGCGATCTTCCGCAGCGCCTTCGCCCGCGCGCGCGAACTGGGGCAGCTGCGCGACGGCGTCGACCCGGCCACGCCGGCCCGCGTGCTCCATGCCTGCCTGACCGGCGTGCTGTGCAGCGGCATGATGGAGCCGGAGCACTTCACGCTGGAACGCGAGGCGCCCGAGGCCATCGACGCGCTGTTCAGCTGGTACGTGAAGCCCGGCCTGTTCGTCCCCGGCGCACCACCTTCGCCGCTGCCGGACGACGAAGCCGGCTGAAGCCTGAAGACGGTCGCGGCGGCGCCTCAAGCATCGCCCGCGGCGGCCGATACCCGCGGGCGACCGGCATGGGCCGGGTAGTCAGCAGGCAACGGAAAACAATGGATATCCAGAGGTACGACCACGATCACCGGCAGATCCTCGGCCAGATCGAATCGCTGCGCGCACTGTCGCGTGCAGGCATACGCGAGAACGCCGAAGCCATCGGCGAGCTCATCACCAGCACCGCCAGCCAGATCAAGTTCCACCTGGCCGCCGAGGACCAGGTGCTGTACCCGTCGCTGGCGCGCTGCGGCAAGCCGGAGATCGCCGCGATGAGCGAGCGCTACCGCAAGGAGATGCAGGGGCTGGCCAAGGCCTTCGCCGGCTTCGTGCAGCAGTGGCGGGTGCCGTCGCGGCTGGCGGCCGACCCCGAGGGCTTCCGCCGCGACGCCAACACCGTGCTGCGCGCGCTGTTCGAGCGCCTGCAGCGCGAGAACGTCGAGTTGTACCCGGCCGCGCGCAGGGCCTGAGCCCCTGCCGGCAACACCATGCGGGGCATGCCCCGCATGGTGTCCCACCTGAAAAGACTCGATACGGGAGAACCCACGCGGCAAACCGTAGCTGCGGGGCTTGCCCCGCAGAGGGCATCCGCATGGTTACAGGATGTAACGACTCAGATCCGGATCCTGCACCAGCTCGCCAAGGTGCTTGTCGACGTAATCGCTGTCGATGGCGAGGGTTTCGCCACCACGATCCGGCGCTTCGTAGCTGAGCGAATCCAGCAGTCGCTCCAGCACGGTATGCAGGCGACGGGCGCCGATGTTCTCCTGCCGCTCGTTGACCTGCGCGGCGATCTCGGCCAACCGGTCCACCGCGTCGGCGGTAAAGCTCACCTTGACGCCCTCGGTCGCCAGCAATGCTTCGTACTGCTTGGTCAGCGCCGCCTTCGGTTCGGTGAGGATGCGCACGAAGTCGGCCTTGCTCAGCGCGCCCAGTTCGACGCGGATCGGAAAGCGGCCCTGCAACTCGGGAATCAAATCGCTGGGCTTGGCCAGGTGGAACGCGCCGGAGGCGATGAACAGGATGTGGTCGGTCTTGACCGTGCCGTACTTGGTGCTGACGTTGCTGCCTTCCACCAGCGGCAACAGGTCGCGCTGCACGCCTTCGCGCGAGACATCACCGCCACCGACGTTGTCGCCACGCTTGGCGACCTTGTCGATCTCGTCGATGAACACGATGCCGTGCTGCTCGCAGGCCTCGATCGCGGCGGTGCGGATATCGTCTTCGTTGACCAGCTTGCCGGCCTCTTCCTCCACCAGCAGCGGGCGCGCGGCCTTGATCGCCAGCGTGCGCTTGTTCGACTTGCCGCCGCCGAGGTTGGCGAACATCGACTTCAGCTGCTGGCCCATTTCCTCCATGCCCGGCGGGGTCATGATGTCCATGCTGACGTTGGCGGCGATTTCCAGCTCGATCTCGCGCTCGTCCAGTTCGCCGTTGCGCAGCATGCGGCGGAACTTGATGCGGGTGTCGTTGTCGGCCGCCGACGGCTCGTTGCGCGCGGCTTCCGCATCGAAGCCGATGCCGGCGCTGCGGCGCGGCAGCAGCGCATCGAGGATGCGGTCCTCGGCCTTCTCCTCGGCCTGCGTGCGCACGCGCACCTTGGCCTGCTCGCGATAGAGCTTGACCGCGGTGTCGGCCAGGTCACGGATGATCTGTTCCACGTCCTTGCCGACGTAGCCGACCTCGGTGAAGCGCGTGGCCTCGACTTTCACGAACGGCGCGTTGGCCAGCGTCGCCAGGCGCCGCGCGATCTCGGTCTTGCCGACGCCGGTGGGGCCGATCATCAGGATGTTCTTCGGCATCACCTCGTTGCGCAGTTCCTCGGGCAGCTGCATGCGTCGCCAGCGGTTGCGCAGGGCGATGGCGACCGCGCGCTTGGCGTCGTGCTGGCCGACGATGTGGCGGTCCAGCTCCTGCACGATCTCGCGCGGGGTCATGGTGGCGGAGGAGGTTTCGATCTTGTGGGTCATGGGGTTTCCCGAGGGGCAGGAACGAGTGGAGAGGAACGAGGAACGAGTAAAGGCGAGGAGCAGGAACGCCGTGGCTTCACCACTCGTTCCTCGTTCCTCTCCACTCGTTCCTCAAAGCTCCTCCACCACCACGTTGCGGTTGGTGTAGATGCAGATGCCGCCGGCGATGTTGATCGCCTCGGTCGCCACCGCCTTCGCGTCCAGTTCGGTGTGCGCCAGCAGCGCGCGCGCCGCGCTCAGTGCATAGGAGCCGCCGGAACCGATCGCGATGATGCCGTCCTCCGGCTCGATCACGTCGCCGGTGCCGCTGATGATCAGCGAGGTTTCCCGGTCAGCTACTGCCAGCAATGCTTCGAGCTTGCCGAGGCGGCGTTCGGTGCGCCAATCCTTGGCCAGTTCCACTGCGGCACGCTGCAACTGGCCGTGCTTTTCGAGCTTTGCCTCGAACAGTTCGAACAGGGTGAAGGCATCGGCGGCGGCGCCGGCGAAGCCGGCCAGCACCTGGCCGTCGCGACCGAGCCGACGCACCTTGCGCGCATTGCCCTTCATCACCGTGTGGCCGAGCGTGACCTGGCCGTCGCCGGCGATCGCCACGTGCTCGCCGCGGCGCACGCAGCAGATGGTGGTGGCGTGGAAAACATTCGGGTTCTGGCTGGGGTCCATCGGGCATCTCCGGGGTGTCCCGGAAACAATGGGGACGCCACCGAGCGGTTCAAGCGCCGCGTCCCGCACGGTGGCGCCTGGTTCAGGTCAAACCGGCGCTCCAGCGCACCCACCTTGGTGTGTTCCGCCGCATGCCCGGCATCGTCCTGCCGGCCACGGGCATGTTCCGCTTCGGCCGCTCAATCCACCCGGTCGGCGCGGCAGAAGTAACAGCCGTAGCGGGCATTGTGCAGGTGCACGTAGGCGACGCTGTGGTCATCCAACTGCGCGTGCAGCCAGCCGGCGACCTGCGTGCCGTCCATCACTTCGGCGGCGACGATGCAGTCGTCATGGTCATAGGCGCGCAGCGAGATCAGCCGCCGCGCGACATAGGGCGGCACCTCGTCGATGGCCAGCCGCGCCGGCACCGCATCGCGACGGATGAAGACCGGCCCGCTGGCGCGGTAGGGCGATGCCGCCGGCTGGTGCCAGTACGGCAACAGCAGCAATTCCTCGCCGACGGCGGCATCGCGCAGGCTGACGCGGCACGGGAAACCACGCTCGCTGTCCGCGACGCGGCGCGCCGCGCCGTGTGCGGCCAGTCCCGCAGCGTCGAGATCGAACAGCGCTTGCAGGGGTCCGGGGTCGATGCCGGAAAGCAGGAAACTGGCCATGACGCACGCGGTGGGAAGCGAACGGGTGTGCAGCATGCGGCCCGTACAGCGCATCTGCCGGCCATATCCGGACACCACTGTGGGCCGCCCGCATGCAGGTGGCCCACGGTGGATTGCGGCCCGCTTTCAGCGTCCGCGGGCCTCGATCATCTTCCAGCCGTTGCCGGAGGGATCGCGGAAACCGGCATCCACGGCGCCGTAGCGTTCCATCGGCTCCTGGGTGAATTCCACCCCGCGCGCCTTCAGTTCCTCGCAGGCGGCACGGCAGTCGTCCACGGCGAGCACCAGCGGCGGCATCGCGCCCTTGGCGACCATCTGCTGCAGGGTCCGCGCGGTGTCCGCGTCGTGCACCGGCGGCCCGGGCCGGAACAGGCCCAGCTGGAATGCCGCCTGCCCGCTGGCCTGCACGGTCAACCAGCGGTAGTCGCCATTGCGCACGTCGGTGTGCAGCTGGAAACCCAGTTTCCCGACGTAGAAATCGAGTGCCTCGTCCTGGTCGCGCACGTACAGGCCGACCACGTTCACATCACCAGTCATGGGGAACCTCCATCAAGTGGAGTCCACGGTAGCAACGGCAGTGCGGCGGCGCTTCTCCGAAACTGCGCTGTTCAAGTCCGGCCGGTGGACGGCGCGGGCGATGCACTCGGGCAACCGGTCGCGCGCCTGTGCGGCCGAGCGTTCGCGCGCGCGGACGTTGCCGGGGCTGTCGCCGGTGATGTCACGGAAAATGCGCCCGAACGTACCCAGGCTGCGCCAGCCGGTGCACAGCGCGATCTCGGTGACCGAAAGTTCGGTGTCGCGCATCAGTGCGACCGCCCGCTCGATCCGGCGGCTGAGCAGGTAGCGGTGCGGCGGCATGCCGAAGGCGGCCTTGAAGGAACGCGCGAAATGCGCCGGCGACACCGCGCTGACCCGCGCCAACCGCGCAACCGGCCACGCCTCATGGCAGGCGCCGTCCATGCGGTCCTTGGCCCGCAGCAGGCGTCGCAGCAGTTCGGGGCTCTGGTTCATGCGCGTCCTCGCGTCGCTTCCGCGGAGCCGGGCAGGCGCCCTCCGCGGCGCGCCTGCCCACGATGGTTTTCCTCAGGCGTCGCGGAAACGCCGCAATCCTGCCGCCAGCGCCTCGCCCATCATGCGCAGGAACAGGGTGCCCATACCGGGATAGAACCGGTTGGGATCGTGGCTGCCGACGGCGATCAGGCCGATGCCGGGCAGCGGCAGCAGCGCGGTGGAGGCCACTTCGCCGATGCGCTCGGCGTACAGCACCTCGTTCTTCTCCGGCTGCAGGCGGCCGCAGATCGGCTCGCCGTCCTGCAGGCAGTCGTGGAACGGCGCCAGCTTCGGATCGCCCGCGGCGATGACCTGCAACCACGGCGCCTGTTCCAGTTCCGGCACCGGCTGCAGGCTGACGATGCGCACCAGGTCACCGGCGAAGTCCTCTTCCAGCGACGCGGCCATCGCCCGCAGCGTGTCGGCGGCGCTGGTCTGGCGCATCAGCGCCAGGGTCAGCTGGTGGGTACGCACCGCCAGCCGTTCGTTGACCTGCGCGTTGGCCGCCAGCTCGGCCAGCCGCCGCGACAGCTCGCGGTTCTTGTCGCGCAGCACTTCCAGCTGGTAGCTGGCCAACGAGGCGGTGGGGCCGTCGTCGCGCGGCACCACCAGGGTCAGCGCCAGGTCGGGGAACTGCTTGAGGAACCCCGGGTGGCGGCGCAGCCACGCCGCGATTTCATGGGCGCCGATCTTTTCCAGCGAATCGTTCATGCCGTCCACTCTCCATCGAACACGAAAGCCGTCGGGCCGGACATGACGATTTCCGCACCGTCGTCCGGCCACTGGATGCGCAGGTCGCCGCCCGGCAGCGAGATCACCGCGTCGCGGCGCAGGCGGCCGCGCTGCATCAGCACCACCGCGGCGGCGCAAGCGCCGCTGCCGCAGGCCAGGGTTTCGCCGACGCCGCGCTCGAACACGCGCAGCCGCGCATGCCCCTCGTCCAGCACCTGGGCGAAGCCGACGTTCACCGATTCCGGGAACGTCGCATGTTGCTGCAACAGCGGCCCCAGCCGTTCCACCGGCGCCGCGTCGAGCAGCCCCACTTCCAGCACCGCGTGCGGGTTGCCCATCGACACCGCGCCGAAGCGCAGGCTCTCGCCCTGCAATGGCAGCGCGTATTCCTCGCGCGCATGCGGGAAGCCGGCCAGCGGGATCCGCTCCGGCGCGAACTCGGGCCTGCCCATCGCCACCGCGTAGTGGCCGCCGTCCAGCCGCTGCACCGCATGGCTGCGCAGCGGGCTGTCGATCACGAAGGCGTCGCCCTGCACGGCACCGTCGCGCACCAGCCAGGCCGCCACGCAGCGCGCGCCGTTGCCGCATTGCTGCGAGGTGGAGCCATCGGCATTCCAGATGCGGTAGGCGGCCACCGCCGCTTCGCTGCGCGGCGGCTCGATGGTCAGGATCTGGTCGCAGCCCACGCCGCGGTGGCGGTCGGCCAGCTGCGCGGCCAGTGCCGCGTCCGGCGGCGGCGTGCCATCGCGCAGGTCCAGCACGACGAAGTCGTTGCCGGCGCCATGCATCTTGGTGAAACGCAGCCGCGGCTCAACCATTGTCGTCGGCGGCGGGCTGCGCTTCCGTGTCCTGCGCCGGTTGCGCGTCGGCGGCCGGCGCGTCATGCGCCGGCACGACTTCCTGCTCTTCCACCGGCACCGGCTTCTGCGGCATCACCAGCGGCCCCTTGTTGCCGCAGGCGGTGAGGACCAGCAGCGCGCAGGCGGCTGCAACGAGCATCGGGAAGCGGGGCGTTTTGTTCATCGCCGAAGTATAGCCATTCACGGATGAAGCCCGATTTCCCCATCGGCCGAGCAATGCCCGGCGTGGGCTTCGCCGGGAAAGCCTCTGCGGGGCAAGCCCCACAGCTACGAGGATATCGGCCCGCTTGATTCTCGTGGATGCCGGGCTTGCCCGGCATGGGGCTTCACCGGGAGTGCCTCTGCGGGGCAAGCCCCGCAGCTACGAGGATATCGGCCCGCTTGATTCTTGTAGATGCCGGGCTTGCCCGGCATGGGGCTTCGCCGGGAATGCCCCTGCGGGGCGAACCCCGCAGCTACGGTACAGGCGGCGGCAGCGGCCGCATCCACAACCAGGCGCAGACACAGGCCATGCTGCCGATCGAGAACCATTTCACCCAGGCCAGCGGCACGCACCAGAGCATGATCAACGCGCACAGCGCCATCGTCGCGGTGGCCATCCACTTGGCCTTGCGGCTGACCGCGCCGTGGCGCTGCCAGTTGACGATCAGCGGGCCGAATTGCGGGTGGGCCAGCAGCCAGCGGTGCAGGCGCTCGGAGCCGTGCGAGGCGGCCCATGCCGAGATCAGCACGAACACGGTGGTCGGCAGCCCCGGCACGAAGATGCCGACGATGCCGATGCCGAGGCTGACGTAGGCCAGCAGCCACCATGCCCAGCGGAAACGTGTCGGTCGTGTCATGGAAAGTTGATGGGAAGATAAAGCCCCTCTCCCGCCGGGAGAGGGGTTGGGGTGAGGGGCAACGAAGTCCCGATGGTTCAAGCATCATGGACTACGTTCGCCCCTCATCCGCCCTTTGGGCACCTGCATTCGGCACATCCCTGTGCCTCACCCTGCGGGCGGCTTCGCCGTGCAGCTCGGCAATCCTGCCACGCTGTCTCCCAAAGGGAGAAGGAATGGCAAGTCACTTCACCCCGAGCTGGTCCAGCACGAAGGCGAACGACTCGGCCTGTTCCTTGTAACGCTGGAAGCGCCCGGACTTGCCGCCGTGGCCGGCCTCCATGTTGGTGCGGAACACGATCGGATGGGTGCCGGTGTTGACGTCGCGCAGCCTTGCCACCCACTTGGCCGGCTCCCAGTACTGCACCTGCGAATCCCACAGGCCGGTGCCGACGAACAGCGCCGGGTAGGCCTGCGCGGTGACGTTGTCGTAGGGCGAATACTTGAGCATGTAGTCGTAGTACGTCTTCTGCTCCGGGTTGCCCCACTCGTCGTATTCGTTTGTGGTCAGCGGGATGCTGGCGTCGAGCATGGTGGTGACGACATCGACGAACGGCACCTGCGCCACCATCACCCGGTAGTCGCCCGGTGCCTGGTTGGCCACCGCGCCCATCAGCAGGCCGCCGGCGCTGCCGCCCGAGGCCGCCACCCGGTCCTTCGCCGCGTAGCCCTGCGCCACCAGCGCGCGGGTGACGTCGATGAAGTCGTTGAAGGTGTTCTGCTTGTGGAGCAGCTTGCCGTCCTCGTACCAGCCGCGGCCCATTTCCTCGCCGCCGCGGATGTGGGCGATGGCGTAGACCATGCCGCGGTCGAGCAGGCTGACCACGCTCTGGTTGAAGCCGGGGTCCATCGACATGCCGTAGCTGCCGTAGGCGTACTGGTACAGCGCGGCGCTGCCGTCCTTGCTGAAGCCCTTCCTGTAGACCAGCGACACCGGCACGCGGGCGCCGTCGCGCGCGTCCACCCAGACGCGTTCGGTGACGTACTGCGAGGCGTCGTAGCCGATCACCGGCTGCTGCTTGAGCTGGCGGCGCTCGCCGGTCCTGACGTTGAGCTCGTAGGTGGTGGCCGGGGTGGTCAGCGAGGTGTAGCCATAGCGCAGCCAATCGGTATCGGGTTCGGCGTTGATCGACAGGCCCATCGAATAGGCCGGCTCGTCGGCCTTGACGAACTCGCTGCGCCCGTCGGCGAACAGCAGGCGCACGCGCTCCAGCGCCTCAGCACGTTCGGCGATGGCGGTGTAGCCGTCGAACAGCTCGAAGCCTTCCACCAGCACCTGCGGGTCGTGCGCCACCCAGTCCTGCCATTGCGTGCGCGAAGTGGCGCCTTCCGGCGCGGTGACCAGCTTGAAGTTCTTCGCGCCATCGGCGTTGGTGCGGATCACCCAGCGGCCGTCGAAGTGGTCGGCGTCGTATTCCACGTCGCGCTCGCGCGGCGCCAGCACGGTGAATTCACCCGGATTTGCCGCCGGGGTGTAGCGCAGTTCCGAGGACACCGTGCTTTCCACGCCGATGGTGATGTAGCGGTCGTCGCGGGTGCGGCCGATGCCCATGTAGAAGCTGTCGTCGTGCTCCTCGTAGACCAGCGCATCGCTGCTGGCCGGGGTACCGAGCACGTGCTTCTTCACCCGCACGGTGAGCAGGGTTTC
Organism: Stenotrophomonas daejeonensis; assembly: GCF_001431505.1. Taxonomy (GTDB): domain Bacteria; phylum Pseudomonadota; class Gammaproteobacteria; order Xanthomonadales; family Xanthomonadaceae; genus Stenotrophomonas; species Stenotrophomonas daejeonensis. The sequence goes on along the minus strand of NZ_LDJP01000064.1, from coordinate 9,500 downwards.
CGGGTCGTTCTCGACGTAGAACAGGGTGCGGTTGTCGTCGGCCCAGACCACGTTCGCCGACACGCCCTCGATCACGTCGTCCAGCAGCCTGCCGGTTTCCAGGTCCTTGAAGCGGATGACGTACTGGCGGCGGCCGACGGCGTCCTCGGCCCAGGCCAGCAGGCGGTTGTCCTGGCTCACCTCCATGTCGCCGACGCTGAAGTAGCCCTTGCCCTCGGCCATCGGGTTGAGGTCGAGCAGCACGTCCTCCGGCGCCTGCATGTCGCCCTTGCGGCGGGCGTGGATCGGGTAGTCCTTGCCGGTCTCGTAGCGGGTGTAATACCAGTAGCCGCGCTCGCGGTAGGGCACGCTGGCGTCGTCCTGCTTGATGCGGCCGACGATCTCGCCGTAGAGCTTTTCCTGCAGCGGCTTGAGCGGCGCCATCAGGGCGTCGGTGTAGGCGTTCTCGGCGTCGAGGTAGGCCAGCATGGCCTTGTCCTCGCGGGTGTCGTCGCGCAGCCAGTAGTACTCGTCCTGGCGCTCGGCGCCGAACGGCGCGGTGACCGTGTGCGGGCGCTTTTCCGCGTCCGGCGGGGTGGGCTGGGAGGCAACGGCGGTGTTCATCATCAGGCTGGCAACCAACAGGCAAAGGATGGGTTTCATTCGGGCTCCTGAAGGACGGCGGCAGCGCCGTCCGGGCAACGACGGACAGTGTGCCCGAGACGGGCGGCGCGTTGTAGGAGCGCACCTTGGTGCGCTCCTGCGCAGCCGTATCATGGCGTCATGAATGCCTACAGCCGCCGCAGCCGCGAGATCGCCCCGTTCCACGTCATGTCGCTGCTGGCCCGCGCCAACGCGCTGGAGCAGGCCGGCTTCGACGTGATCCACCTGGAGATCGGCGAGCCGGACTTCACCACCGCCGCCCCCATCGTCTGCGCCGGGCAGGCCGCGCTGGCCGCCGGCCACACCCGCTACACCGCCGCGCGCGGGCTGCCGGCACTGCGCCAGGCCATCGCCGGCTTCTACCGCGACCGCTACCGGCTGGACATCGACCCCGAGCGCATCCTGGTCACGCCCGGTGGCTCGGGCGCGTTGCTGCTGGCTTCCAGCCTGCTGGTCGATCCCGGCAAGCACTGGCTGCTGGCCGACCCCGGCTATCCGTGCAACCGCCATTTCCTGCGGCTGGTGGAAGGCGCCGCGCAGCTGGTGCCGGTCGGCCCGGACAGCGGCTACCAGCTCACGCCCGCTGCCGTGGCGGCGTACTGGAACGCTGACAGCGTCGGCGCGCTGCTGGCCTCGCCGGCCAATCCCACCGGCACCACGCTCGCGCGCGCGGAACTGGCCGCGCTGTCGCAGGCGGTGCGGGCGCGCGGCGGGCACCTGGTGGTGGACGAGATCTACCACGGCCTGACCTACGGGCTGGACGCGCCCAGCGTGCTGGAGGTCGATGACGGGGCCTTCGTGCTGAACAGCTTCTCCAAGTACTTCGGCATGACCGGCTGGCGGCTGGGCTGGCTGGTGGCGCCACCGGCGGCGGTGCCGGAGTTGGAAAAGCTGGCGCAGAACCTCTACATCAGCGCGCCGTCGATGGCCCAGCACGCCGCGCTGGCCTGCTTCGAGCCGCAGACCATCGCCATCCTCGAACAGCGCCGCGGGCAGTTCCGCCAGCGCCGCGACTACCTGCTGCCGGCGCTGCGCGAACTCGGCTTCCGCATCGACGTGGAGCCGCAGGGTGCGTTCTACCTGTATTGCGACGTGGGCGCGTTCACCGACGACGCGCAGGCGTTCTGCGCGCATTTCCTCGAAACCGAGCACGTGGCGTTCACGCCGGGGCTGGACTTCGGCAATCACCGCGCCAACCAGCACGTGCGCATCGCCTATACGCAGGACGTGGCGCGGTTGCGGGAGGCGGTGGCGCGGATCGCGCGCGGGCTGGAAAGCTGGGCCAGCCGCCCCCGGTAGCGCCCGGGGCATTCGCCCACCGGACGTAGGTCGGGGCTACGCCTGACGGCTGTGGCATGCAACCGGGTAGGTCGGGGCTACGCCCCCGACGCTTCGTGCACACAGCCGTCGGGGGCGTAGCCCCGACCTACCCGGCGTGCCCTTGATGCGGGGCGATGGCGTGCCGCAGCCAATGGCTGGCACCACTGGAAACGACAACGCCGCCTTCCGGCGGCGTTGCGTCATCCGGCATGCGGCTTACTTGCCGCCCAGCTGCTCCCACAGGAAGCCGTAGGCCAGCGCCGACATGTGCGCGGCCTGCGCGTTGTTGGCCGCGCCGCCGTGGCCGCCCTCGATGTTCTCGTAGTAGGTCACGTCCTTGCCGGCGTCGATCATCTTCGCCGCCATCTTGCGGGCGTGGCCCGGGTGCACGCGGTCGTCGCGGGTGGAGGTGGTGAACAGCACCGGCGGATAGTCCTTGCCCGCGTCGAACAGGTGGTACGGCGAGAAGGTCTTGATGAACTCCCAGTCGGCCGTGTCCGGGTTGCCGTACTCGGCCATCCACGAGGCGCCGGCCAGCAGGTGGCTGTAGCGCTTCATGTCCAGCAGCGGCACCTGCACCACCACCGCGCCGAACAGCTCGGGGTACTGGGTCAGCATGTTGCCGGTGAGCAGGCCACCGTTGCTGCCGCCCTGCACGCCCAGGTGCTTGGCCGAGGTGATGTTGCGCGCGACCAGGTCCTGCGCCACCGCGGCCATGTCCTCGTAGGCCTTGTGGCGGTTCTGCTTCAGCGCGGCCTGGTGCCAGCGCGGGCCGTACTCGCCGCCGCCGCGAATGTTGGCGACCACATAGACGCCGCCCTTGTCCAGCCAGGCGCGGCCCATGCCGCCGGAATAGCCCGGGGTCAGCGAAATCTCGAAGCCGCCATAGCCGTACAGCAGGGTCGGGTTGGAGCCGTCCAGCTTCATCGCCTTGTCATGCACCACGAAGTACGGCACGCGGGTGCCGTCCTTGCTGGTGGCGAAATGCTGCTCGATCACCTTGCCGCTGGCGTCGAAGAACGCCGGCATGGTCTTGAGCACCTCCGGCTGCTGGCCGACCTCGGCCAGCGCCAGCGTGGTCGGGGTCAGGTAGTCGGTGACCGTCATCCACAGCGCGTCGCTTTCGTCCGGGTCCACCGCACCGACGCCAATCGTGCCGAACGCCGGCGCGCCGACGAACTCACTGCGCTTCCACTGCCCATCGGCATGGGTCAGCACGCTCAGGCGGTTCTTGACGTCGTCCAGCACGTTCAGCACCACGTGATTCTTCGTCCACGCCACGCCGGCCAGCGAGGTGGTGTCGGTCGGCGCGAACAGCACGTCGAACGCGCGCTTGCCGGCCATGAAGTCATCGAACTTCGTCGCCAGCAACGAGCCGGCGGCATAGGTCGTGCCGCCAACGGTCCACGGCTCGCGCAGTTCCAGGGTCAGCCACTCGCGGCGCACGCCCTTCTCGGCCGAGTTCGGCGCATCGACCTTGGTCAGCTTGCCGTCCGCACCGATCAGGAACAGCTCGTTGTTGTAGAAGGCGATGGTGCGGCTGACGAAGTCGCGCTCGAAGCCGGGGGTGTCGTCGTGCATCGCCGCGATGTACATGTCCTCCGGCGTGCCTTCGTACACCGGGGTGGCCGCCGCCATCGGCGTACCACGCTTCCAGCGCTTGACCACGCGCGGGTAGCCGGAGGTGGTCATCGAGCCGTCGCCGAAATCGGTATAGACGAACACGTTGTCCTGGTCGATCCAGCCCAGCCCGCCCTTGGCCTCGGGGCGGAAGAAGCCGCCCTCGATCCACGTCTTCCTCGACAGGTCGAACTCGCGGGTGACGTCGGCATCGGCGCCGCCGCGCGACAGCGCGATCAGGCAGCGGGTGTATTCCGGGCGCAGGCAGTTGGCGCCGTGCCACACCCAGTTCTCGCCCTCGGCCTTGTTCAGCGCGTCCAGGTCGAGCACGGTTTCCCACAGCGGCTCGGCCTTGCGGTATTCCACCAGCGTGGTGCGGCGCCAGACGCCGCGCTCGTGCTGCTTGTCCTTCCAGAAGTTGTAGTAGTAGTCGCCGATCTTCTGCACGCCCGGGATCTTGGCGTCCGAATCCAGCACCTCGCGGATGCCAGCCTCCATCTGCCTGAACTGCGCGCTCTGCGCCAGCCGCGCTTCGGCCTTGGCGTTCTGTTCCTTCACCCACGCCAGCGGCTTGTCGCCGGTGACGTCCTCCAGCCAGGCATAGGGGTCCTGCGCCTCGTCAGCGGCCATGACGGCCCCGGACAAGCCAGCGGAAATCAGGCCCGCGGCGAGGCAGGCGGTAGTGAATCGGGACATGGCGGCTCCATACGGTCACAGGCCGCGCACGCTAGCACAGGCCGGGGCCGTGCTTCCCCTGTCGAAGGTCAGGCCGCCTGCTGCCAGCGTGCCCGCAGCGGGCGGCGGGCGCGTCGCGCCTGCGGGCCACGGCGGCGCACGGCCGGTCGTTTGCGCCACGCCGCCGGCAGGCGGAAGCGGTACAGCGCCCACCACGCGCTCAGCGGCATGCCCACCAGCCACAGCGGCAGCCAGCCCAGCCACGCGCTGCTGCCGCGCAGGGCCGGCCACACCAGCACCAGTGCGATGCCGGCCAAGGCCAGTTGCCTGACGCAGCGCAGCACGCGCGGATCGGGGGTTTCGACGGCACTGCGGCGGGACAATTCAGCCATGACACGCTCCGGTAACGGGTTCGGCCCCATGCTGCCGGCGCCACATCTCACAGGCTGCGACCAGCCGTTGACGTTTCCATCGCCGCCCACCGAACATGCTGGCACCACCACCGCCACGGCGCTCCGCCCCGCAATGCAATCGATCACCGCGTTCCTGCCCGCCCTGCTGTTGAGCCTGACCCTGCCGCTGGCGCCGGCCCACGCGCAGGAAGCGCCCCCGGCAACACCGCAGGCGCAGGCGCAGGAGGGCATCGCCGAGGGCCCCATCGACCTGCAACGCTTCATGGGCCGCTGGTACGTGATCGGCCGGGTGCCCAACTTCGTCGAGCGCGGCCACGTCGCCAGCACCAACACCTACAGCCTGCGCGGCGAGGACAAGGTCGCCATCCGCTACCAGTACCGCGAGGGCTTCGGCGAGCAGGAAGAAGAGCTGCAGCTGCGCGCCTCGGTGGACGAGGACAGCGGCAACCGCCGCTGGCGCACCTGGTTCTACAGGATCGTGCCGACCCGCACCCGCATCCTGGAAGTGGCGCCGGACTACTCATGGGCGCTGATTGGTTACCCCGGCCGCGAGATGGCGTGGATCTTCGCGCGCGAGCCGGACATGGACGCCGCCCTGTACCGGCAGCTGGCATTGCGGCTGCGCGACCGCTACGAGGTCAACACCGACAAGCTCAAGCGCGTGCCGCAGCACCCCGGGCAGGTCGGCAAGCTCGGCTTCGAGGTTCCCAACCGCAACTGAGCCGCCCCGTCCCGCCGAATCGGGCGGGTTTGACCTGCGTCAATCGCCGCCCGCCGACGGCGGCCTAGCATGGGTGCCCTTCGACAGGGACAACGCCATGACGAACGACCTTGCCCGTCCTGCCGCTCCCCGGCTGGTGCGGCGGCGATGAACGCGCGGCGACAGCGTGCGGCACCGGTCCCCCGGCATCGTGCCATCGACTGGCTCGATGGCGTCGGCCTGCCGCTGGCCGTCGCCCGCCACCGTCCCCGTTGCCCGCAGGTGGTGGCGTGAGCCGCTCCCTGCCGCTGGTGTATTCGTGCTCGGGCTGTTCCAGCGCGGCACAGATGGCCAACCATCTCGCCTTGCAGCTGGACCGGGCCGGCGAGGCCGAGATGTCCTGCATCGCCGGCGTCGGCGGTGGCGTCACCGGACTGGTGCGCACCGCGCGGAGCCAGCGCCCCATCCTCGCGCTGGACGGCTGCGTGCTGCGCTGCGTTTCCGCCTGCCTGGCGAACGCGGGCGTGGTCGCCGACACCCACCTGGTGCTGTCCGACTACGGGGTGAAAAAGCGCAGGCACGCCGACTTCGATGCCGCCGAGGCCGAGGCGGTCTACACCGCGCAGGTACTGCCCGCGGCGCGGGTGCTCAACAAGGGAAACACGCATGGCTGAGCATGCACCCGGGCTGGCGCCGGTACGGCTGGCCATCGACGGCGTGGACGACGGGCTGGTGCTGCTGCTGGCCACGCGCAAGCGGCTGGCGCGGCTGGCCGGGCGCATCAAGGCCCGCGCCGGGGCGCAGGGGCGCGATGGCGCGCGCGAGCAGCGCGTGCGGCGCCGTGCCGAAGCCCTGGCCTCGGCGCTGGGGCTGGCACCGGAAACCGCCAGCGGCGTGCTGGCGCTGGCCATCGGCGATGCCTGCCGCGTGCAAGGGCTGGAACCTGATCTGGATCAAGGAGCAAGCGCAGGCAATGACCGCATGATCGCACCCACCATGCACACCACCTCTCCCTCCGCGCCGACACTGGCGCACGCCCTGCTGCGGCGGCTGCCGCCGCCCCGCCGCATCGCCCCGCTGCTGCGCGCGCTTCCGCCCCCGGCGCAGAAGCGCCTGCTGGAGCGGGCGATGGCGAAGGTGCTGGCCGGGCCGATGGCCGACGGCACGCTCGACTTCATGGCCGGCCGCCGGCTGGGCATCGAGGTCGACGACCTCGGGCTGCGCTGGGTGGTGGAGTTGCAGGACCAGCGCCTGCTGGTGGTCGACGCCGACGCCGAGGCCACCGTGCGTGGCAGCGCCACCGACCTGCTGTTGCTGGCCGGGCGGCTGGAGGATGCCGACACCCTGTTCTTCCAGCGCCGGCTGGTGCTCACCGGCGACGTCGAGTTGGGGCTGACCGCGCGCAACCTGCTGGAGCGGCTGCCGTGGGAAACCGTGCCGCTGGGCCTGCGCATCGCGCTCAACCGCGGCGCGCGCTTCGCCCGTGCGGCACGCAGCGCGCACCAGGCCGAAACCTGAGCGCCGCGTTGCTTCCTTCCTGCCCGCGCCGGCAGCGCGCGGGCCTTGCCCGTCCCTGCTCCGAGACCGCATGAACGCCTCCACCACGCCGTCCTGGCATCCCGAACTCGAAGTGCGCCACGCGCCGCTGGTCGAAACCCTGGAACGGCTGATCCCGTGCATGGAGGTGCCGCTGCACCTGCCGTGGATCGACGCCATCGGCGAACTCAAGCGCCAGCGCGGCGCGGTGATCATGGCGCACAGCTACCAGTCGCCGGAGATCTTCCACGGCGTGGCCGACGTCACCGGCGACTCGCTGGCCCTGGCGCAGGCGGCGGCCGACTGCGACAGCGAGCTGATCGTGCTGTGCGGCGTCCACTTCATGGCCGAGAGCGCCAAGATCCTCGCCCCGCACAAGACCGTGCTGATCCCCGACCCGGAAGCCGGCTGCTCGCTGGCCTCTTCGATCACCGCCGCCGACGTGCGCACGCTGCGTGCGCAGCACCCTGGCATTCCGGTGGTCAGCTACGTCAACACCAGCGCCGCGGTGAAGGCCGAATCCGACGCCTGCTGCACCTCGGCCAACGCTCCGCAGGTGGTGGAAGCCATCGCCGCCGAATTCGGTGTGGACAAGGTGATCTTCCTGCCCGACCGCTACCTCGGCGCCTGGGTAGCGCAGCAGACCGGCATCGAACTGGTGCTGTGGAACGGCCAGTGCGAGGTGCACGAGAAGTTCACCGCGATGGAAGCGCGGCATACCCGCGAGCGCTTCGACGCGAAGATCGTGGCGCACCCGGAATGCCCGCCGGAGGTGCTGGCCGAGGCCGATTTCGTCGGCTCCACCAGCGCGATGGGGCGCTGGCTGGCGCAGGAAAAACCGACGCGGGTGGCGATGATCACCGAGTGCTCGATGGCCGACAACCTGCGCAACCAATTCCCACAGGTGGAGTTCATCAAGCCCTGCAACCTGTGCCCGCACATGAAGCGGATCACCCTGCCGAACATCCATGCCTGCCTGCGCGAGCTGCGCCACGAGGTGACGGTACCGGCCGACGTGGCCCTGCGCGCACGCAGGGCGCTGCAACGCATGCTGGCGGTAGGCCGCCGCGACACGGTGTGAGCGCGCCCCTCATCATCGTCGGTGGCGGCATCGCCGGATTGGCGACGGCGCTGGCCGCCGCGCCCGCACCGGTGCTGCTGCTCAACCGCGCGCGCAGCGGCGCCGGCGCGGCCAGCGGGATGGCGCAGGGCGGCATCGCCGCGCCCATCGGCGGCGGCGACACGCCGCAGGCGCATGCGCGCGATACCTGCGAGGCCGGCAGCCACCACAACGACCGCGAAATGGTCGACCTGCTGACCGGCGATGCCGTCGCCGCCATCGACTGGCTGCAACGGCACGACGTGGTGTTCGACCGCAACGGCGACGGCACACTGCAACTGGGCCGCGAAGGTGGCCACGACCGCCCGCGCATCGTCCATGCCGGCGGCGACGCCACTGGCGCGAAGGTGATGGAAGCACTGGTTGCGGCGACGCGCCGTGCGCCGCACATCCGGCGCCGCGCGGACGTGGACGTCGATGGCCTGCTGCTGCGCGGCGGCCGCACCTGCGGCGTGCATGCGCTCGATGCCGATGGCAATGCCGAACAGATCCACGGGCGCGCGGTGGTGCTGGCCACCGGCGGCATCGGCGGATTGTTCGCGCGCACCAGCAACCCGGCCGATGCAGACGGCAACGGCTTGGCGCTGGCCCTGGCCGCAGGCGCGGCCCTGCGCGACATCGAGTTCGTGCAGTTCCATCCCACCGCGCTCGCCCTGCCCGGCCTGCACAGCCTGCCGCTGGTGACCGAGGCATTGCGCGGCGCGGGTGCGCGGCTGCTCGATGCGGAAGGCAAACCGTTGATGGCCGGCGTGCATCCGCTGGCCGACCTTGCACCGCGCGACGTGGTCGCGCGCCAGGTCTGGCAGGCCTGCCGCGACGGCGGCACATGGCTGGACGCGCGCGGGATCGGCACGGCGTTTCCCGCGCGTTTCCCCACCGTGTTCGGTGCCTGCATGCAGCACGGCATCGACCCGCGCCTGCAGCCGATCCCGGTCACCCCGGCCGCACATTTCCACATGGGCGGCATCGCCGTAGATGCCGATGGCCGCAGTTCGCTGCCAGGCCTGCACGCGGTGGGCGAAGTGGCCTGCAACGGTGTGCATGGTGCAAACCGCTTGGCCAGCAATTCGCTGCTGGAAGGTGTGGTGTTCGGGCGGCGACTGGGTGCGCGGCTGGGTGACCTTCCCGATACCGGCCACGCGCATGGCGAATGCACTTTGGTGCGGCGCGAACCCTCGCTGGATGCACCGCGGCTCGCCGGCCTGCGCGAATTGATGATGCGGGCGATGGGACCAGTGCGCAGTGGCGGGGAGTTGCGAGCGGCGCTGCAGGAACGCAGTGCATTGGCAGCAGATGGCTGGCAGGCCACATTGGCGCAGGCAATGGTGGAAGCGGCGCTGCACCGCACGCGAAGTCTTGGCGCGCACTTCCGGATCGATTGAGAGAAAAGCAGCGGAGCACCGGATTGCTCTGCTTCTTCAGAGCCCCTCTCCCATCGGGGCGAGAAGGCACGGCCTGCGCGCCACTGGCGCGC
>NZ_LDJP01000063.1 GCF_001431505.1 Stenotrophomonas daejeonensis | reverse complement strand
TTTCGGCACCGCCCACGAGTTGCCGGAGCTGAGGGCGCACGTACCCGGAATGGCGTGATCCGCCTGGTGCAGGGGCGACGCAAGTCGCGATCGGGCTTTACCGGGAAAGCGTCATCGCGACTTGCGTCGCCCCTGCGTCGCTACGCCGGCATTGCGGCGCCTCAACCGACGCGGGTGCCGAAGATGCGGTCACCGGCATCGCCCAGGCCGGGCAGGATGTAGCCCTTGTCGTTGAGCCGCTCGTCGATGGCGGCGGTATAGACCTCCACGTCCGGGTGCGCCGCTTCCAGCGCCTTCAGTCCTTCCGGCGCGGCGACCAGGAAGATGCCCTTGATGCGGCGCGCGCCGGCGCGCTTGAGCATGTCGATGGTGGCGATCAGGGTGCCGCCGGTGGCCAGCATCGGGTCGAGGATCAGCGCGTCGCGTTCCTCCAGCCGGCCGGTCAGGCGCTCGAAGTAGGGCACTGGCTGCAGGGTTTCCTCGTCGCGCTGCAGGCCAACCACGCTCACGCGCGCGGTGGGGATCAGCGCCAGCACGCCGGTCAGCATGCCCAGCCCGGCGCGCAGGATCGGCACCAGCGTGATCTTGGCGCCGGCGATGCGCTGCACCGCGACCGGCCCGGCCCAGCCCTGCAAGGTGTGCGCCTCTGTTTCCAGATCGGCGGTGGCCTCGTAGGCCAGCAGGCTGCCCAGCTCGTTGACCAGTTCGCGGAAATCCTTGGTGTTGAGCGTGGCTTGCCGCAGCAGGCCGATCTTGTGCCGGACGAGGGGATGGCGGACTTCGACGATCTTCATGGCGGCCTGCGGCGATGGAATGGCGGGAAGTCTGCACCAGAACCCCGTGTCTTCACAAAAGCGTGCTTCCACACAGAAGAAACCGGCGCGCGGCCGGTTTCCCCATCCCGGCATGCACCGCCGCGGCTCAGAACACCCAGCGCATCACCAACTGGTAGCTGGGGCCGGCTTCTTCTGTTTCCAGCTCGTATTCGTCGTATTTGCGGCCGAGCTGGTCGTCGAGGTTGTCGAACTTGTGGAAGAACTCGTCCTTGGAGGCGTCCAGCAGGTTGGCCGCGCTCAGGCGCACGGACAGGTTCCTGCCGAAGCGTTTCTCGACGAACAGTTCCAGGTCGTCGCCGTACCTGACCGTGACCTCCTCGGACAGGATGCGGCTGTAGGCGTCGCCCTGCCTGCGGTAGGTGGCGCCGAAGCTGGCCGCCAGCGACGGCATGTCGTGGATGAAGCCGACGTTGTAGACGCTGCGCGCCTGGTCGTTGAAGCGGCGCTCGCCCATGAAGTCGGCGACCTTGCTGTCCAGCCAGGAGTAGTTGAGGAACACGCCGGTGTCGGGCAGGCCCAGCGCGGTCAGCGGGGTGGCCAGGTCGAACTCCACGCCGCGCACGGTGCCGTTGCCGACGTTGGCCGAGGTGAACAGCCAGCTTTCCGGATCGAACGCGAAATCCTGCTCGCTGGCGCCGGGGTTGGCGGCGAGGAATTTCTTCAGGTCCTTGGCGTAGCTGTCCAATGCGTCCTCGCTCCATTCGCCGGTGTTGACCAGTTCGATCAGGTTCTTCACGTCGCGGTAGAACAGGTTGACGCCGACCACGCCGTGCTTGCCGAGCCGGCGTTCGAAGCCCAGGTCGATGCCGTTGGCGGTTTCCGGCAGCAGGCGCGGGTTGCCGACGTAGTCGTTGTCGCCGTATTCGCCGTCCAGCACTGCCGGGATCAGTTCGTTGAAATTGGGTCGCTTGAGGGTGCGGGCCAGCGACAGGTTGACGCGGGTCTGTTCGCTTATGTCCCACTTCAGGTGCAGCGAGGGCAGCAGTTCGTTGTAGTCGCGGCGGGCCTGGCCCTCGACGTCGCCGTCCTCGTGATAGCGCACGTCCGAGCGGGTGGTTTCGTAGCGCAGGCCGGTTTCCCAGGACAGCGCACCGCTGCGGCCGGACAGCATCAGGTAGGGGTCGAGCCGGGTTTCCTCGATCAGTGAACCGATGGTGCCGTCCAGTTCGTAGGCCACCGGGTCGCCTTCGTTCTCGGCCTCCCATTCGCGGGTGGTGTAGGACACGTCGCGCTTCTTGCGGCGGTAGTCGATGCCGAACTCCAGTTCGGCGGCACCGAGCGGGCGCAGGTGCGCGAGCCTGAAGCCGGTTTCGGTGTCGCGGGCGTCCACCGCTTCGGCTTCGGCCTCGGAGGCGTCCCATTCGCCGTTGACGTATTCGTGCTTTTCCTCGCTTTCGGCGCTGTCGTCCTCGAAACGGGCGAAGTCCAGGTCGAATTTCGTGGTGCCACCGGCCATGTCGAAGCGATAGCCGGCGCCGATGCCCCAGTTCTTCTGCTTGATCGGGTTCAGGCCGGGGACGTTGGATTCGATGACGTCGCCGTCGTCGTATTCCACCTCGTGCGACACCTCGGTGACGTCGCGGTCGGTCTTGACGAAGAAGCCGTCGATGTCCAGCCGCCCGCTTTCGCCGATGTCGGCGGTATAGGAGACGTTGCCCGAATAGTCGCGGCCGTCCTTCACCTCGTCCTGGTCCTCCCAGCTGACCAGCTCCTGTTTGCCCGGGTCTGTATAGCGGTCCGAGCGCTTGATCTTGCCGCGGTAGCGGTCCTGCACGTTGATGCCGGCCAGCAGCCGGCCGCCGAGTGCCCGGCCGCTGCTCACCGCGCCGAAGGTCGGGTTGACCTCGCCGTCGAACCAGCGGTTGACGCCCACGCGCAGGTAGCTTCCGTCGAACTGGTAGGAATCGCGCAGGACGATGTTGATCGCGCCGGCCATCGCGTCGCCGCTGCGGTTGGCGCTGGCGCTGCGCAGGATCTCGATGTGGTCCACCATCTCGGCGGGGATGCGGTCCACCCAGAACGAACGGTCGTCGCCCGCGCCGGGCACCTTCTTGCCGTTGATCAGCACCTGGGTGTAGCCGGCGGCCATGCCGCGCATCATCGCGCCGTCGAACTCCATGATGTCAGAGCCGACGAAGGTCACGCCCGGCACCCGCTTGAGCATGTCGCCGACGGTGTTCGGCTCGAAGCGCTGGAAGTACTCCAGGTCGTAGGACAGCACCGGCTCGATGTCGGCGCTGCGGTTGCGGTAGGCGATCTCGCCCTGGACCACGACGGTGTCCAGCTGCTTCGGCTCGCCGCTGGCCGCGGCCGCGCCATCCGGGGTGGAAACCTGCGCCAGTGCGACGCCGGCGGGAAGCAGGGCGGCGCAGGCGAGGGCTTGCGACAGGCGCAGCGCCAAGGTGTTGCGTTTCATCGGGTGGAAGTTCCGTGGGTTGTAAACGAACGGAACTTTCACCGCGGGGAATGGCAGTGATGTGACAGGAACGACGCGTGGTGGCGGTGGCGTGCCGGTTCTCCGGATTGTCACATCCGGGTCATACGATGCGCGGCCGACTCCCCCTGTGCATCGAGGAACCCCATGACGCCGCGTTGTTCATTCCGCCTGTTGCCGGCGCTGTTGTTGTTGCCGCTCGTGGCCTGTTCGGCCATGCCCGCCGTGGCCGACCGCGAACCGGACCAGTACGACGCCGACGACGTGCTGCTGCGCGACCACGACGTGCCGCACGTGGTGGTGCGCGAAGCCTTCGTGACCGAAGCCACCCCCGAAGAGAACATCGACTCGCCGGCCAGCTGGCTGCAGGACGGCAAGCGCATGCTGGTGGCCACGGCCAAGGCCAGCGATGCGCTGGTGGTCTACGACGGCGACAGCGGCCGGCGCCTGCGCACGGTGGGCGGCCCCGGCAAGGCGTTGGGCCAGCTGCAGCGCCCCAATGGCGTGGCGACCATCGACGACCGCTACCTGTTCGTGGTCGAGCGCGACAACCAGCGCGTGCAGATGTTCGCGCTACCGGAGTTCACGCCGCTGCTGGCCTTCGGCGAGGACGCCCTGCGGCAGCCCTATGGCCTGTGGGTGCGGGCGAAGGGCGAGGGCTACGAGGTGCTGGTCAGCGATGCCTACATGGCCGGCGAGGATGCCGACGGCGACGACGTCGTGCCGCCGCTGGCGCAATTGGACCGCCGCTTCCGCCGCTACGAGGTGACGCGAAGTGGCGATGGCTGGCAGGCGCGCGATGCCGGCAGCTTCGGCGACACCAGCATGGCCGGCGCGATCCGCATACCGGAATCGCTGTTCGGCGACGAGGCGCACGGCCGCCTGCTGGTGGCCGAGGAGGACGTATCCACCGGCACCCGCCTGCGCGAGTACGACCTGCAGGGACGCTACCTCGGACGCGACGTCGGCGCCGGCCAGTACAGGGCCCAGGCCGAGGGCATCGCGCTGATGGCCTGCGCCGATGGCGGCGGCTGGTGGGTGGCCAGCGACCAGTTCGCCGACCGCACCGTGTTCCACCTGTTCGACCGCATCAGCCTGGCCCATGCCGGCTCCTTCGCCGGCAAGGTCACCGGCCTGACCGATGGCGTGTGGCTGGATGCGCGCGGCGATGCGCGCTTCCCGCAGGGCGTGTTCTACGCCTCGCACCTGGACCAGGGCGTGGCCGCCTTCGACTGGCGCGACATCGCCGCGGCGCTGAAGCTGCCGCAATGCGCGCGACCTTGAAGGCAGGGCCGGTCCGTGGTGTCGATGCCCGCGCGCACCTATACTCGCCGTGACCGCCGGACGGCGGATCATGGACCGGTGCAGCCCGCGGCATCATGCCGCGGGACGGGCGCCGAGGAAGGACAACGACGGCATCCTGGCGCCCGCATCGTGCATTGACGGTACGGTATGGGACGGCAGGCAGGGAGGAACGACATGCGTGCAGGCAGGCTTGGGATCGGAACGGGGCTGGCGCTGTTGCTGGCCACGGTGGCGTGGAGCGCAGGGGCGCAGCCGCCACTGGAGGAAGAGGCGGTGCATCCGGGCGAGGTGGTGTTCGAGGACGGGCAACCCTACGTCGATGCCGGCGGCGGCAGGCTGGAGCGCCTGCACACCCGCCAGCAGGACGGGGAGACCGTCTACTACCGCCTGGTCCGCTACGACAACGAATTCGGTTATGTCGGCGACGACGGCGCGCCGAGCGTGGCCCAGACTTCCCGTGGCAGCCTGGGCGCCACGCCGATGCGCTACCACGGCGCCGGCCACCTGTACCGGCCGGATTTCTACAACAGCCCGTACAACCGCGACGCGCGCCAGCGCTACTGGGGGCCGGGTTATTTCGGCAGCTGCAGCCGCTATGACGGTTGCCGGGGCGTGCAACTGGTGCCGGTGGTGCCTTACCGCGTCACCGGCTACTGAGCCGGTGGCGGGCGCGATGGAAAACGGCGGCCGGTGGCCGCCGTTTTCGTTGCCGGCAACCACTCAGGCGCTGAGTGCCTCGAGCACGCGCAGCTCGGCGGGCCGCTCCAGCCCGCGTTGGCAATACTGTGGTTCGTGTTCGGCCAGCCGCTTGCCGTTGGGGCATTGCAGCAGCATGTAGTTGGCGTCGAAGTTGAGTTTCTCGACCAGGAAATCGACGAACGCGCGCACCTTGGGCGACACCAGCCCGCCACCGGCGAACACCGCGTTGAAGTCGTATTCCGGCCCGGTCCAGCCGGCCAGCACGCGGCGCAGCATGCCCGATTCGATGAAGGGCTTGGCCATCACGTCGCTGCTGAGCATCAGCCCGTCGCCGGCCACCAGCATCGAGTTCAGCGCCGAGATGTCGCTGGCGACCACCAGCGGGTTGACCGGGAACTCGCGCATCTCGCCGCCGTCCTCGGCCAGCGTCCAGGCGAAGCGGTTGTTCTGGCCCTGGTGGTGCTTGCGCACGGCCAGCGTGCGGTGGTGCTGCAGCTCGTCGGGATGGTGCGGTTCGCCGTGCCGGTGGATGTAGGCGGGGCTGGCGAACACCTGCGTGCGCAGGCTGCCGAGCTTGCGCGCGACCAGGTTGGAGTCGGGCAGGGGGCCGATGCGCAGCGCCAGGTCGGCCTCGCCGGCGATCAGGTCCAGCACCTCGTTGCCCAGGTGCATGTCCAGGTGGATTTCCGGGTACTGGGCCTGGAACTGGCCCAGCAGCGGCGCGATCCAGGTGATGCCCACCGAGTAGGGCACGGTGAAGCGCAGCCAGCCGCGCGGGCCGGACTGCAGCTGGCTCACCGCGCTTTCGGCCTGTTCCAGTTCGCGGGCGATGCGCTGGCAGTGGTCGTAGTAGACGCTGCCGGCCTCGGTCAGGCCGAGGCGGCGCGTGGTCCGGTGCAGCAGGCGCGCGCCCAGCCGCGCCTCCAGTTCCTGCACCTTGCGGCTGACGGTGGTCTTGGGCTGCCCGAGCAGGCGGGCGGCAGCGGTGAAGCTGCCCTGTTCGACCACCTTGACGAAGATCAGGGTGTCGTTGAGATCGTTGGCCATTGGGGAGGGGCTCGTGCGGAGACGGGATTGTGCCGGCGGCGGGACGATTATTCCCTTCAATTCGTACTAATCAAGTATGGATTGGAGGCGTACCTTGGCGCCCCTCGTTCAAGACCGAGTTGCAGCCATGCGCCTGCGCCACCTTCCGGGTTTCCTGCCGACGCGCCGCCAGCCGGCGTTTGCCAGTGCCGATCATGGCCCGAGGCGGGACAACAGCTTGAATCCACTGCACTTCGCCGCGTTGCGCGAGGTGCGCGAACCGGCGGGTGCGGGAACACGGCCTCCCGCGCTCCGGCGGCTGGTCGCATTCCTTGCAGCGGCACTGTCCCATTGGCGGGAGAAAAATTTCCGTGAGCGGGACAGTGGACATGGCCGCGCGGAGCGCCTGCGGGCGCGCGGCCCCGGCATTTGCGCGGGCGGGTGCACCGACCCGGATCTTCGTGCTTCGGTTTCCGCTGCCAGCGGCTGCTGACAGTGGCTGTCAGCGGCGCGACCGCACACTGCGGGCCCCGCCCGGTACGCACGCACATTTGACTGCCACTTCCGAACTTCTCCCCCCTCCCCATTGGATGCATGACATGAAAGGTATCTCCCGTTCCCCCCGAATCGCCCGACGTGTTGCCCTTGCCGGCGTGTCGGCGCTTGCCATCGCCATCCTCGCCGCCTGCAGCGGCGGCCATGCGCAGGAAGCCGCGGCACCGCCCGCACCGGAAGTCAGCGCCGCACCGGTGCTGGTCAAGCAGGTCAGCCAGTGGGACGAGTTCAGCGGCCGCATCGAGGCGGTGCAGAGCGTCGAGCTGCGTCCGCGCGTGTCCGGCTACATCGACAAGGTCAACTACGTCGAAGGCCAGGAAGTGAAGAAGGGCGACGTGCTGTTCACCATCGACGCGCGCAGCTACCAGGCCGAGTTCGACCGCGCCCGCGCCGAACTGGCCCGCGCCCGCACCCAGGCCGCATTGGCGCACAGCGAATCCGAGCGCGCCCGCCGCCTGGCCGAGCAGCAGGCCATCGCCGCGGAAACCGCCGAGCAGCGCCGCGCCAGCGCCGAGCAGGCTGCCGCGCAGGTGCAGGCGGCGCAGGCGGCGCTGGACGCGGCCCGCCTGAACCTGGAGTTCACCCGGGTGCGCGCGCCGATCGACGGCCGCGCCGGGCGCGCACTGGTCACCGCCGGCAACCTGGTCACCGCCGGCGACGCGGCCAGCGTGCTGACCACGCTGGTGTCGCTGGACACCGTGCACGTCCATTTCGATGCCGACGAATCCACCTTCCTGCGCTACATGCAGATGGCCCGCGAAGGCGAGCGCCCGAGCGCGCGCGAGCAGGCGCTGCCGGTGAAGGTGGCGCTGAGCGGCGAGGAAGGCTTCCCGCACGAGGGCAAGGTCGATTTCCTCGACAACCAGGTCACCCGCAGCACCGGCACCATCGGCGTGCGCGCGCTGCTGGACAACCGCGACCGCCAGTTCACCCCGGGCCTGTTCGCGCGCGTGCGGCTGCTCGGCAGCGGCGAGTTCCAGGCGCTGCTGATCGACGACAGGGCGGTGCTTACCGACCAGGACCGCAAGTACGTCTACGTGGTGGACAAGGACGGCAAGGCGCAGCGCCGCGACGTCCGCCTCGGCCGCAGCGCCGAGGGCCTGCGCATCGTCGAGCAGGGCCTGGCCGCCGGCGACAGGGTGATCGTCGATGGCGTGCAGAAGGTGTTCATGCCCGGCATGCCGGTGCAGGCCAGGCCAGTGGCGATGCAGCCCGAACCGCCAACCGGCCCGCGCACCGCCGCGCTGAACTGACCCGCATCCCCGCCTGACGCCGGCGCCCGTGCCGGTCGCGCCGCCTTCGCCCGACCGGGCGAGGGCAAGGCGGCGGCACCCCGGCTCCGGCCTTTCCAAGGATTCCGCAGATGGATTTTTCCCGTTTCTTCATCGACCGGCCGATCTTCGCGGCGGTGCTGTCGATCGTGATCTTCGCCGCCGGCCTGATCAGCATCCCGATCCTGCCGGTCGGCGAGTACCCGGAGGTGGTGCCGCCGTCGGTGGTGGTGCGCACGGTGTACCCGGGCGCCAACCCCAAGGTGATCGCCGAGACCGTCGCCACCCCGCTGGAGGAGGCGATCAACGGCGTCGAGAACATGATGTACCTCAAGTCGGTGGCCGGCTCGGACGGCGTGCTGCAGATGACCGTGACCTTCCGCCCCGGCACCGACCCGGACGACGCCGCGGTGAAGGTGCAGAACCGCGTGGCGCAGGCGCAGGCGCGCCTGCCCGAGGACGTGCGCCGGCAGGGCGTGACCACGCAGAAGCAGTCGCCCACCTTCCTGATGGTGGTGCACCTGACCTCGCCCGGCGGCAAGTACGACACGCTGTACCTGCGCAACTACGCGCGCCTGCACGTCAAGGACGCGCTGACCCGCATCCCCGGCGTGGGCGACGCGCAGATCTTCGGCGGCGGCGACTACGCCATGCGCGCCTGGCTGGACCCGGACCGCATCGCCTCGCGCGGGCTGACCGCCGGCGACGTGGTGCGCGCCATGCGCGAGCAGAACGTGCAGGTCTCGGCCGGCCAGCTCGGCGCCGAGCCGATGCCGGACAGCCGCTTCCTGACCCTGATCAACGCCCAGGGCCGCCTGCGCAGCGAGCAGGAGTTCGGCGACATCGTGCTCAAGAGCGGCGCCGACGGCGAGGTGGTGCGGCTGGCCGACGTCGCCCGGCTGGAACTGGGCGCCGGCGACTACACCCTGCGCTCGCAGCTGGACGGCAAGAACGCGGTGGGCATCGGCATCTTCCAGGCGCCGGGCGCCAACGCGCTGGAGATCCGCGACGCGGTGATCGGCGCGATGGAGGAAATGCAGAAGACTTTCCCGGCCGACGTGAAGTACGAGGCGGTGTACGACACCACCATCTTCGTGCGCGACTCGATCAAGGCGGTGGTGTCCACCCTGCTGGAAGCCATCGCGCTGGTGGTGCTGGTGGTGATCCTGTTCCTGCAGACCTGGCGTGCCTCGATCATCCCGCTGATCGCGGTGCCGGTGTCGATCGTGGGCACCTTCGCCGCGCTGTACCTGCTGGGCTTCTCGATCAACACGCTGAGCCTGTTCGGGCTGGTGCTGGCGATCGGCATCGTGGTCGATGACGCGATCGTGGTGGTGGAGAACGTCGAGCGCAACATCGAGGAAGGGCTGTCGCCGACCGCCGCGGCGCACCAGGCCATGCGCGAGGTGTCCGGACCGATCATCGCCATCGCCCTGGTGCTGTGCGCGGTGTTCGTGCCGATGGCGTTCCTGTCCGGCGTCACCGGCCAGTTCTACAAGCAGTTCGCGGTGACCATCGCCATTTCCACGGTGATCTCGGCGATCAACTCGTTGACCCTGTCGCCGGCGCTGGCCGCGCGCCTGCTCAAGCCGCACGGCGCGCCGAAGGATGGCCCCAGCCGCCTGATCGAGCGCCTGTTCGGCTGGGTGTTCCGCCCGTTCAACCGCTTTTTCAAGTCCAGCTCGGAGAAATACGAGCGCGGCGTGGCGCGCATCCTCGGCCGCCGCGGCGCGGTGTTCGCGGTGTATGCGCTGCTGCTGCTCGGTACCGGCGTGGTGTTCAAGCTGGTGCCGCCGGGCTTCATCCCCACCCAGGACAAGCTGTACCTGATCGCCGGGGTGAAGCTGCCGGAGGGTTCCTCCATCGCGCGGACCGACGCCATGCTGCGCAAGGTGGCGCAGATCGCGCAGGAAACCGATGGCGTCGCCCACACCATCTCGTTCCCCGGCCTGAACGCGCTGCAGTTCACCAACACGCCCAACACCGGCGTGGCCTTCATCCCGCTCAAGCCGTTCGCCGAGCGCCACGGCCGCAGCGCCGCGCAGATCAACGCCGAGATCAACCAGAAGATCGCCGGGCTGCAGGAGGGCTTCGCCTTCGCGATGATGCCGCCGCCGATCCTCGGCCTGGGCAACGGCAACGGCTACCAGATGTTCGTCGAGGATCGCGGCAACCTCGGCTACGGCGCGTTGCAGAACGCGGTGCAGGCGATGCAGGGCGCGGTGGCGCAGACCCCGGGCATGGCGTTCCCGATCACCAGCTACCAGGCCAACGTGCCGCAGCTGGACGCGGAAGTGGATCGCGTGAAGGCCAAGGCGCAGGGCGTGCAGCTGACCGAGCTGTTCGACACCCTGCAGACCTACCTCGGCTCGGCCTACGTCAACGACTTCAACCAGTTCGGCCGCACCTGGCAGGTGATCGCCCAGGCCGACGGCCAGTTCCGCGACAGCATCGAGGACATCGGCCGGTTGCGCACCCGCAACGACCGCGGCGAGATGGTGCCGATCGGCTCGATGGTGAGCATCCGCGAAACCTACGGCCCGGACCCGGTGCTGCGCTTCAACGGCTACCCGGCCGCCGACCTGGCCGGCGAGGCCGACCCGCGCCTGCTGTCCTCGGCCGAGGCGATGAACAAGCTGACCGAGATCGCCGGGCAGGTACTGCCGGTGGGCATGGCCACCGAGTGGACCGACCTGAGCTACCAGCAGGCCACCCAGGGCAGGGCCGCCTTCATCGTGTTCCCGGTGGCGATCCTGCTGGCGTTCCTGGTGCTGGCCGCGCTGTACGAAAGCTGGTCGCTGCCGCTGGCGGTGATCCTGATCGTGCCGATGACGCTGCTGTCCGCCCTGTTCGGCGTGTGGCTGACCGGCGGCGACAACAACGTGTTCGTGCAGGTCGGACTGGTGGTGTTGATGGGGCTGGCGTGCAAGAACGCGATCCTGATCGTCGAGTTCGCCCGCGAGCTGGAGATGGGCGGCAAGGGCATCGTCGAGTCCGCGCTGGAAGCCTGCCGCCTGCGCCTGCGGCCGATCGTGATGACCTCCATCGCCTTCATCGCCGGCACCGTGCCACTGGTGCTCTCGCACGGCGCCGGCGCCGAGGTGCGCAGCGTCACCGGCATCACCGTGTTCGCCGGCATGCTCGGCGTCACCCTGTTCGGCCTGTTCCTGACCCCGGTGTTCTACGTCGCGCTGCGCAAGCTGGTCACCCGCAATGGCGGCGGCCAGCTGGTGCGCCACGGCGAACCGACCCTCCACCACTGATTCCCGCGAGGCAATACGGATGAACCTCCACGAAAAGAGCGCGCCCCGTCGCCGGGTGCCGCGGATGCTGGCGGCGGCCATGGCCGGCGTGCTGTTGGCCGGTTGCGCCAGCGTCGGCCCCGACTACCATGCGCCGCTGCAGCCGCCGGTGCAGTTGCAGGGCCTCGCCGATCCGGCCTTCAGCACCGCCACCTCGCTGGTCAGCTGGTGGTCGCAGTTCGACGACCCGGTGCTGGCGCAACTGGTGCATGGTGCGCTGGCCGACAACCTGGACCTGCGCATCGCGCTGGCGCGGGTGCGCATGGCACGTGCGGTCTTCAGCGAACAGCGGCTGGAGCAGGCGCCGCACGTGACCGCCATTGGCAGCCAGGACCGCCGCAAGCAGCCGGACCCCGCGCGCGGTGGCGAACGCAGCTTCAGCGAGAGCTACCAGCTCGGCTTCGACGCCGGCTGGGAGCTGGACCTGTTCGGCCGCCAACGCCGCGCCGCCGAGGCCGCGCGCGCCGAGCTGGGTGCCGAGCGCGACAACCTCGCCGACGTGCAGGTCACCATCGCCGCCGAGGTCGCGCGCAACTACTTCGAACTGCGCGGCACCCAGAAGCGCATCGCGGTGGCGCGGCAGACGCTGGCCAACCTGCACGACACCCAGCGGCTCACCGAGACGCGCCGCGAACTGGGCGCCGGCAGCGAGCTGGACGTGCAGAGCAGCCGCGCGCAGCTGAAGGCGATCGAGGCCGGCATCCCGTTGCTGGAAGTGGCCGAGGTACAGGCGCGGCACCGGCTGGCGGTGCTGCTGGGCCAGCGCCCGGGCGCGCTGGACGAACTGCTGCAACCACGGCAGGTGCCGGCCTTCGCCAGGGCACTGCCGTTGGGCGACACCACCGGCCTGCTGCGCCAGCGCGCCGACGTGCGCGTCGCCGAGCGCCGGCTGGCCGCGGCCACCGCGCGGGTCGGCGTCGCCACCGCCGACCTGTTCCCGCGCATCCGCCTCGACGGTTTCCTCGGCTTCCTCGGCGGCGATGCCGACGGGCTGGTCAACGGCGGCAACAAGGCGTGGTCGTTGACGCCGTCGATCAGCTGGGCCGCGTTCGACTTCGGCAGCGTGCGTGCGCGGCTGCGCGCAAGCAAGGCGCAGGCCGATGGCGCGGCCGCCGAGTACGAGAAGGCGGTGCTGCTGGCGCTGGAGGACACCGAGAACGCGCTGGCGCGCTGCGCCAGGGAGCAGTCGCGGCTGGCCATCGTCGCCGAGCAGGCGCAGGCCGCGCGCCGCGCCGAATCGCTGGCGCAGGTGCGCTACCGCGAGGGATCGGAGGATTTCCTGGCGCTGCTGGACGCGCAACGCAGCCAGCTGGCCGCCGACGATGCGCTGGCGGCGGCCGAGGCGTCGGTGAACGTCAGCGTGGTCGCGGTCTACAAGGCGCTTGGCGGCTGGGGCCAGCGCGGCCCGGAAGAAACCGTCGCCAGCGTGCGTTGATCGCCCCGACGAAAGAGGCGGCCGATGGCCGCCTCTTCGTTTCATCGTTGCCGACTGCGGTCAGGCCGCGTCGGCCTGCTCGCGGCGCGGGCCTTCGACCAGCGCCCGGCCGACCATCTCCACCAGCAGGTCCAGCTCTTCCTCGTCCATGCCGAAGTGCGGGGTGAAGCGCAGCGAGTTCTCGCCGCCGTGGATCACGTTGACGCCGTGCATGCGCAGCCATTCCTCGGTGGAACCGGCGCCGTAGCACTTGAACTGCGGGGCCAGCTCGCAGGAGAACAGCAGGCCGGTGCCCTGCACCTTGGTGATCAGGCCGCCGAGTTTCGCCTTCAGCGCTTCCAGCTTCCGCACCGCCTGTTCGCCGCGCAGGCGGATGTTGGCGCGCACCTGCGGCGTCAGCTGGGCCAGGGTGGCGCAGGCCACGTCCAATGCGCGCGGGTTGCTGGTCATGGTGTTGCCGTACACGCCCTTGCGGTACAGGTTGGCGGCGTGTTCGGTGACGGCCAGCACCGACAACGGGAACTGCGCGCCGTTCAGCGCCTTGGAGTAGGTCTCCATGTCCGGCGGGTCCAGCGTTTCGTAGCCGGTGTAATCGACGAACGACAGCGTGCCGTGGGCGCGCAGCGCGGCCTGGATCGAATCGATCAGCAGCAGGCTGCCGTGGGCGCGGGTGAGTTCGCGCGCCAGCCTGTAGAAGCCGGCCGGCACCGCGCGGCCGGGGTCGCCTTCGCCCATCACTGGCTCCAGGAACACCGCCTCGATGAACCAGTTGTTGGCGCGGGCGTCGTCGAACACCTTGCGCAGCGCCGCCTCGTCGTACGGCGGGATGGCGATGACGCTGTCCTCGCCGCGGTAGCTGGCCAGGTAGCGGTCGTAGGTCTTGCGGGTCGAGTCCGAATACAGCGCCGGGCGGTCGGTGCGGCCGTGGAAGCTGCCCTTGATGACCACGCGCTTGATCGCGGCGCCGGCATGCGCCGCGCCCGGTTCGGTCTGGGACTTGGCGTTGATGTCGGCGATGCGCGCGGCCAGGCCCACGGCCTCGGAACCGGAGTTCAGGCACATGAAGTGCGAGAACGGGCAGCCGCCGCGGCTGTGGCCGATCTCCTTGCGCAGCGCCTGCACGAAGCGGCGCTGCGACAGGCTCGGGGTCATGATGTTGGCCATCACCTGTGGCTTGCCGGCCGCGTCCAGCACCTCGGCCGGGGTATGGCCGAAGCCGAGCATGCCGTAGCCGCCGGCGTCGTACAGCACCGCGCCCTTGAGCGAAACCACCCACGGGCCGCGGGCGGCCAGGGCGACGTAGGGCACCACCGCGTCGTCGGCATAGAAGTTGACGAAGCCGGACTGCATCGCCGTGATTTGGTCCTTCTCGTCCAGGTCCAGCAGGTCGGCGGCCTCGTCCCTGATGCGGGCGTATTCGGCGGCGGCGGCCTCGATGGCGCGCGGCAGGTCGGGATGGGCAGCGGCCAGGCGCTCGATGGCGGCATCGTCCAGGCCTTGGGTCAGGCGGGTGCCGGCATGCGCGCGAAGCGGGGCGAGGGGGCCGAGTACGGTCATGCTCATCTCTCCAGAATGTTTTCGTATAGGCATTATCTGGAGATTCTGGTCACATGGCAGCTGTCATTTGGTCGAAAATTCGGGTAATTTCGTCGAAACGACGAATTTGCCTCGCGATATGAAGATTTCCCCCGCCGATGAACGCCTGCTTTCCGTACTGCGCGAGGACGCCCGCGCCTCCACCGCGCAGATCGCGCGGCGGCTGGGACTGTCGCGCACCACGGTGCAGAGCCGCATCGACCGGCTGGAGCAGCAGGGCGTGATCGCCGGCTACACCGTGCGTACCCACGCCGACTACGAGCAGGGGCAGGTGCGCGCGCACGTGCTGGTCACCGTGCTGCCGAAGAAGATGCCGGCGGTGGTCAAGGCGCTGCGCGAGATCCCGGAGGTGCGCTCGCTGCACTCGGTCAGCGGCAACCACGACCTGATCGCGATGGTGGTGGTCGGCGGGGTGGGGGAGATGGACGTGGCCACCGATGCCATCGGCGCCATCGACGGGGTCGAGCGCACCACCAGCGCGATCATCCTTTCGACCAAGTTCGAGCGTTGACCGTAGATGCGGGGCTTGCCCCGCATGGGACTCCGCCGGTGAAGCTTCATGCGGGGCAAGCCCCGCATCTACGGGCATCCGGTGGGCTGCCGGTACAATGTCCGGCTCCCCGCCCGATGCCCCGGCCTTGAAGAAGTCCGATTTCAACTACGACCTGCCCGCCGAACTGATCGCGCAGGCGCCGCTGCCCGAGCGTTCGGCCAGCCGCCTGCTGCTGGTGCCGCCGGCGCCTGCCGCGTTCGCCGACCGCCACGTGCGCGACCTGCCGGACCTGCTGCAACCCGGCGACCTGCTGGTGTTCAACGACACCCGGGTGATTCCGGCGCGGCTGTTCGGGCAGAAGGCCAGCGGCGGCCGGGTCGAGATCCTGATCGAGCGCCTGCTCGGCGGCCAGCAGGCGCGCGCGCAGGTCGGGGCCAGCAAGTCGCCCAAACCGGGCAGCCGCATCGCCCTGGATGCCGGCGGCGAGGTGGAGGTGTTGGGGCGCGACGGCGAGTTCTACCTGCTGCGCTTCGACATCCCCGAACCGCTGGAGTCGTGGCTGGTGCATGCCGGTCGGCTGCCGCTGCCGCCGTACATCCAGCGCGAGCCCGGCGCCGACGACCGCGAGCGCTACCAGACCGTGTTCGCGCGGCAGGTGGGCGCCGTGGCCGCGCCCACCGCGGGGCTGCACTTCGACGAGCCGCTGCTGGAACGGCTGCGCGGGCGCGGCGTGCAGTTCGGCCACATCACCCTGCACGTGGGCGCCGGCACCTTCCAGCCGGTGCGGGTGGACGACCTCTCGCAGCACGTGATGCACCGCGAATGGCTCAACGTCGGTGCCGAGCTGGTGCAGCAGGTGCGCCGCACCCGCGCCGCCGGCGGCCGCGTGATCGGCGTCGGCACCACCGTGGTACGGGCGCTGGAGAGTGCAATGCGCGACGGCGAACTGCACCCGTATGCCGGCGAAACCCAGATCTTCATCACCCCCGGCTACCGCATCCGCAGCGTCGATGCGATGGTCACCAACTTCCACCTGCCGGAAAGCACCCTGTTGATGATGATCTCCGCCTTCGCCGGCAGGGAGCGGGTGTTCGAGGCCTATGCCCACGCCATCGCCGAGCGTTACCGCTTCTTCAGCTACGGTGACGCGATGCTGCTGTGGAGCAGGGAAGGGACCGGCGCGCCGACGGACGCTCCAATCCATTCCTGAGCTGCCTTCCGCTCCCATTCCTTTCCCTCCGTTCCCGGTTCCCGGCTTTCCCCATGTCCCGATTGCAGTTCACCCTCCAGACCACCGACGGCAACGCCCGCCGCGGCCAGCTGTCCTTCCCGCGCGGCACCGTGCAGACCCCGGCGTTCATGCCGGTGGGCACCTACGGTTCGGTCAAGGGCGTGCTGCCCGAGCAGGTCCGCGCGCTCGGCGCCGAGATCATCCTCGGCAACACCTTCCACCTGTACCTGCGGCCGGGGCTGGACGTGATCGCCGACCACGGCGGCCTGCACGGCTTCTGCCGCTGGAATGGGCCGATCCTGACCGACTCCGGCGGCTTCCAGGTGTTCTCGCTGGCGCACCGCCGCAAGATCACCGAGCAGGGCGTCACCTTCGCCTCGCCGACCGACGGCGCGCGGGTGTTCCTCGGTCCGGAGGAGAGCATGAAGATCCAGAAGGTGCTCGATTCGGACGTCGTGATGATCTTCGACGAATGCACGCCGTACCCGGCCACCGAGGACGTGGCGCGCAGGTCGATGGAACTGAGCCTGCGCTGGGCGCAGCGCTCGCGCGATGCGCACGACGCGCTGGGCAACGACGCGGCGCTGTTCGGCATCGTCCAGGGCGGGGTGCACACCGACTTGCGCAGCCGCTCGGCGGAAGGCTTGCAGCAGATCGGTTTCGACGGCTACGCCATCGGCGGGCTGGCGGTGGGCGAGCCGGAGCACGAGCGCAACGCCATGCTCGAGCACATGCACCCGATCCTGCCGGCCGACCGCCCGCGCTACCTGATGGGCGTGGGC
Source organism: Stenotrophomonas daejeonensis (assembly GCF_001431505.1). Lineage (GTDB taxonomy): Bacteria > Pseudomonadota > Gammaproteobacteria > Xanthomonadales > Xanthomonadaceae > Stenotrophomonas > Stenotrophomonas daejeonensis. Next base: position 14,518 of record NZ_LDJP01000063.1, on the reverse strand, counting down.
CGCCCCGAGGACCTGGTCGAAGGCGTGGCCCGCGGCGTGGACATGTTCGACTGCGTGATGCCCACCCGCAACGCCCGCAACGGCCATTACTTCACCTCCTTCGGCACCGTGCGCATCCGCAATGCCCGCTACGAGCGCGACATGGACCCGATCGAACCGGGCTGCGGCTGTCACGCCTGCAGCAGCGGCTACACCCGCTCCTACCTGCGCCACCTGGACCGCTGCAACGAGATGCTGGCGCCGATGCTCGGCACCCTGCACAACCTGTATTACTACGAGAAGCTGATGGCCGACATGCGCGCGGCCATCGAGGCGGGAACCTTCGGGGCCTTCCGCGAGTCCTTCTATGCGGCGCGCGGCGCGACCGCCCCGGCGTAGGTCGGGGCTACGCCCCCGACGCGCCATGTCGGATTCGCCGGGAGCGCCGGGGCGGTAGCCCCGACCTACGTAGGGCATGTGTTTGCCGGCGTAGGGAGCGGGCAATGCCCCGTGCGTTCGGCCGGCGAGGGTTCGCCCGTATCCTCATCCAAATCCTCTCCCGGGGGAGAGGGCCCCGACCTCAGGCCGTTGGCGGCAAAGCCTTGCAATCGGCCCCTCCCGCCCCTATGGCATACTTCCACGCTTGAATCCGTTTCGCGGCGCCGGCCATGGCAGGCGCCGCCCAACTCCCAAGGACACATGATGAACCCGATGGCAATCCTGCTTCCCGTCGCCCAGGCCGCTCCGGCCGCCCCGGGCATGGGTACCTTCCTGCTGCCGATCGTCCTGATCGCGGTCATGTATTTCGTGATGATCCGCCCGCAGATGAAGCGCCAGAAGGAACACAAGGCGATGCTGGAGAAGATCAACAAGGGCGATGAAGTGCTAACCAACGGCGGCATCGCCGGCGTGGTCACCCATATCGGCGAAAACTTCATCACCGTCGAGGTGGCCGACAACGTGCAAATCCGCGTGCAGAAGGGCGCCATCGGCAACGTGCTGCCCAAGGGCACGCTGAAGTCCGCCGCCTGAACCCGCCTTTTCCGTCCGCCACCACGTGACGCCGGCGCGGCGTCACGCAGGATCCCGCAATGCTCGAATTTCCACGCTGGAAGTACTTCCTGATTCTGATCATTCTGGCGGTCAGCGCCCTGTATGCGCTGCCCAACGTCTACCAGAAGGATCCCTCCGTGCAGATCACCGCCAACCGCGGCGGCCAGATCGACGACGCGTTCAAGCAGCACATCGTCTCGGTGCTGGACGAAGCAGGGGTCGCCCCCAAGTCGGTGGAGATGGAGGGCGAGAACAACCTCATCGTCCGCCTGCCGTCGCTCGAGGCCCAGACCCGCGCCAACGACGCGTTGCGCGAGAAGGCCGGCGAGAACTACACCGTGGCGCTGAACCTGGCCTCGACCGTGCCGGACTGGCTGGCCAGGGTGGGCGGCAAGCCGATGGTGCTGGGCCTGGACCTGGTCGGCGGCGTGCACTTCGCCCTGCAGGTGGACAAGAAGGCTGCGGTGGACAAGCGTTTCGACGCCTTCGCCGAGGACATCCGCACCACCCTGCGCGACGGCCGCATCGGCTACCGCTCGGTCGAGCGCCGTGGCGAGAGCGACATCCAGGTGGTGCTGTCCAACGCCGCCGACGCCGACAAGGCGCGCGTGGCGCTGGCCAAGGCGCAGCCGACCCTGACCTATTCGGGCAGCGGCGAGCGGCTCACGGTCAGCGTGCCGCAGGCGGAGATGCTGCAGATCGCCTCCGGCGCCATCGAGCAGAACCTGAGCACGCTGCGCAACCGCGTCAACGAACTGGGCGTGGCCGAGCCGATCATCCAGCGCCAGGGCGAGGACCGCATCGTGGTCGAGCTGCCGGGCGTGCAGGACACGGCCGAGGCCAAGCGCATGATCGGCGCCACCGCCACGCTGGAATACCGCGCCGTGGTCGATGGCAACGCGCAGGACGCGTTGGCCACCGGCCGCATCCCGCCGGAAGCCAAGCTGTACCGCGACCGCAGCGGCCGCCCGGTACTGCTGAACAAGCGCACCATCGTCACCGGCGACCAGATGGTCAAGGCCGATGCGGCCACCGACCAGAACGGCATGCCGGCGGTGAGCGTCACCCTCAACAGCGTCGGCGGCCAGCGCATGTTCGACTTCACCAGCGGCAACGTGAACAAGCCGATGGCGGTGGTCTACACCGAGCGCATCCCGCAGGTGACGATGGTCGACGGCAAGGAAGTGCGCAGCTTCCGGGTCAAGGAGGAAGTCATCTCCGTGGCCAACATCAACGGCGTGTTCGGCAAGAACTTCCAGACCACCGGCCTGGAGAAGACCGAGGCCGAGAACCTGGCCAAGCTACTGCGCGCCGGTTCGCTGGCCGCGCCGATGGACTTCGTCGAGGAATACGTGATCGGCCCGAGCCTGGGCGCGGAGAACGTGGCCCGCGGCGTCAAGGCAGTGGTGTTCTCGTTCGTGTTCACGCTGCTGTTCTTCACCGTCTACTACCGCGTGTTCGGCGCGATCACCTCGGTGGCGCTGCTGTTCAACCTGCTGATCGTGGTGTCGGTGATGTCGCTGTTCGGCGCGACGATGACCCTGCCAGGCTTCGCCGGCCTGGCGTTGTCGGTGGGCCTGTCGGTGGACGCCAACGTACTCATCAACGAGCGCATCCGCGAGGAGTTGCGCGCCGGCATGCCGGCCAAGGCGGCCATCGCCGCCGGCTACGAGAAGGCCTCGCACACCATCCTCGACGCCAACCTCACCGGCCTGATCGTCGGCGTGGCGCTGTACGCGTTCGGCACCGGCCCGCTGAAGGGCTTCGCGCTGACCATGATCATCGGCATCTTCGCCTCGATGTTCACCGCGATCACCGTGTCGCGCGCGCTGGCGGTGCTGCTCTATGGCCGCCGCAAGAAGCTGACCTCCGTGGCCATCTGAGTCCGACGCGAATCCTTTTGCAAAAGCCCGCGCCTTCGGGTGCGGGTTTTCCAGGGAAAACCCTTGCATGAAACTGTTCCCGCTTCACCTCATCCCGAACGACACCACCATCGACTTCATGCGCCACCGCAAGCCGGTGCTGGTGCTGATGGTGGTCCTGCTGGTGCTGTCCATCGGCATCATCGGCTTCAAGGGCTTCAACTACGCGCTGGAGTTCACCGGCGGCACCGTGGTGCGCACCCACTTCCAGAACAGCATCGACGCCGACAGCGTGCGCGAACGCCTGGCCGCGGCCGGCTTCGAGAACGTTCAGGTGCAGAGCGTGGGCGGCGGCAACGACATGATGGTCCGCCTGCCGCCCGATGCCGAGCACAACAACGCCGCCGACGCGGCGCAGAAGGTGGCCGAGAAGGTGCGCGCCGCGGTGACCAGCGAGGCCAACCCGGCCACGGTGCAGCCGGGCGAGTTCGTCGGCCCGCAGGTCGGCAGGGACCTGGCGATGAACGGCGTCTACGCGACGTTGTTCATGCTGGTCGGCTTCCTGATCTACATCGCCGCGCGCTTCGAATGGAAGTTCGCGGTGGTGGCCAGCATCACCGCGTTCTTCGACCTGATCCTGACCGTGGCCTACATGTCGCTGCTCGGCCGCGAGTTCGACCTGACCGTGCTGGCCGGCATGCTGTCGGTGATGGGCTTCGCCATCAACGACATCATCGTGGTGTTCGACCGCGTCCGCGAGAACTTCCGCAGCCTGCGGGTGGACCCGCTGGAAGTGCTGAACCGCTCGATCAACCAGACCCTGTCGCGCACCATCATCACCGCGGTGATGTTCTTCCTGTCGGCACTGGCGCTGTACATGTACGGCGGCGAATCGATGGAAGGATTGGCCGAAACCCACATGATCGGCGCGGTCATCGTGGTGGTGTCCTCGGTCATCGTCGCTGTGCCGATGCTGAGCATCGGGAAGTTCGCGGTGTCCAAGCAGGACCTGATGCCCAAGGCCCGCGACGTCGAGGAACTGGCGCGCCGCCCGTAACCGGGCGACCCCGCCCAGCCCCGGAAGAGCCGCGCATGACGCGGCTCTTTCTTTTTGTCTTCGTGCCCGCCACCACGCGCGAATCCATGCGGGGGCGTCGGTTGTGTTCACTGCGGGCGCACACTACGATCCTTCCGGTTCGGCGCCCGGCCATTGCATCGCGCCGCCGGTTTTTCGCATCCATCCGAGGTTTTCATGGTCATCAAACCGCGTGTGCGCGGCTTCATCTGCGTCACCACCCACCCGACCGGCTGCGAGGCGGCGGTCAAGGAACAGATCGACTACATCAAGGCGCAGCCGAAGCTGGCGCATGGCCCGAAGAAGGTGCTGGTGATCGGCGCGTCCACCGGCTACGGGCTGGCCGCGCGCATCAAGGCTGCCTTCGGCAGCGACGCGGCCACGCTGGGCGTGTTCTTCGAGCGTCCCGGCACCGAGAGCAAGCCGGGCACGGCGGGCTGGTACAACTCGGCCGCGTTCGAGAAGCACGCGCACGCGGCCGGCCTGTACGCGCGCAGCGTCAACGGCGATGCGTTCTCCGACGAAGTGAAGGCCAGGGTCATCGAGATCATCAAGGCCGACCTCGGCCAGGTCGACCAGGTGGTCTACAGCCTGGCCGCGCCGCGCCGCAAGCACCCCAGGACCGGCGAGATCATCAGCTCCACGCTCAAGCCGATCGGCGCGCCGATCACCCTGCGCGGGCTGGACACCGACAAGGAAGTGCTGACCGAAACCACGCTGCAGCCGGCCACCGACGAGGAAATCGCCGGCACCGTGCAGGTGATGGGCGGCGAGGACTGGCAGATGTGGATCGACGCGCTGCTGGAAGCCGGCGTGCTGGCGCCGGGCGCGACCACCACCGCCTTCACCTACGTCGGCGAGGAGATCACCCAGGCGATCTACTGGAACGGTTCGATCGGCGCGGCCAAGAAGGACCTGGACGACAAGGTCAAGGCCATCCGCGGCAAGCTGCAGGGCATCGGCGGCGACGCGCGCGTGTCGGTGCTCAAGGCGGTGGTGACGCAGGCCAGCTCGGCGATCCCGACCATGCCGCTGTACCTGTCGCTGCTGTTCAAGGTGATGAAGGAAGAGGGCACCCACGAGGGCTGCATCGAGCAGCTCGATACGCTGTACGACATCCTCTACAACGGCCCGCAGGGCGGCGCCAATGCCGCCGACCACATCCGCCGCGAACGGGTGGATGGAAAGGGCCGCGGCGTCGCGCTGGTCGACGAGGAAGGCCGCCTGCGCGCCGACTACAAGGAAATGGCGCCGGAAGTGCAGGGCAGGGTGGTCGAGCTGTGGCCGCAGGTGACCAACGAGAACCTGTACCAGATCAGCGACCTGGCCGGCTACAAGGCCGATTTTCTGCGCCTGTTCGGTTTCGGCGTGGACGGCGTGGACTACGACGCCGACGTCGACCCGGACGTGAAGATCGACAACCTCGTCGACCTGACCTGAAGCACGAAAGGCCGGCGCAAGCCGGCCTTTCCACATCTTCGTAGGTGCCGGGCTTGCCCGGCACAGACCGTCGGTAAAGCCCCAATGCGGGGCAAGCCCCGCATCTACGCAGCTGCGGTGGGTGCCGGCCGTTGGCCGACACTGCTTTACGCGTTGAACTCGAAATCCATCCGCGGGCCGGTGGGGCCGACGAAATCGCCCTGCACGTAATCGAAGCCGGCATTGAACAGCAGGCTCATCGTCGCCGCATCGGCGACGTGCTCGGCGATGGTGCGGATGTTCTCTTCCTGCGCCCGCGCGGTGATTTCCTGGGTCTTGGGCAACTGTTCGCGGGCCTGCGCCGGGTCGGCGGTGAAGCTGCTGTCCAGCTTGAGGAAGGCCGGCTTGAAGTGGCTCAGCAACTGGAACGAATCCAGCCCCGAGCCGAACTGCTCCAACCCGACCTTGCAGCCCAGCGCGGCGACGTCGTCGAGGAACTGCTGGGCATTGCGCAGTTGGGTGAACACCCGTGCCTCGGACACCTGCAGCCACAGCTGCTCGCCGGCCACGCCCTCGGCCTGCAGGCCGTCGCGGATCACCTTCAGCAGCAGCGGGTCGGAGAACGATTCGGGGGTGATGCGCACCATCAGGTGGGTGCGGTGGCCGGCGCGCTGGCGCTCGCCGAGCGCCTTGAGCGCATGGCCGACCATCCAGCGGTTGATCGGCGCCAGCAGGTCGTGGTCCTCGGCGATCGGCAGGAAGGTGGCCTGGCCGACCAGCTCGTCGTTGCTGAGCAGCTGCAGCATGGTGTCGTACAGCTGCAGCGGCTCGCCCATCAGGTTGATGACCGGGCGGAAGCCGAGCTGGAAGCCTTCGCCGTCCAGCGCCTCGCGGATCAGCGTGACCCAGCGCTGCACGCGTTCTTCCTCCAGCCGGTCGGTGGCGCCAGGGTCGAACACCTTGACCGTGTTGCCGCCCAGTTCGACCGCGGTGCGCATGCAGTCGCCGGCACGCGACAGCACCTGGCCGACGCTGGCGATCTTCTCGCCGACCTGCACGCCGCCGATGCTGACGGTGACGGTGGCCGAGTGCTCGCCGACGGTGAACACGTGCGAGGCGAAGGCTTCGCGCACCATCTCGGCCACGCCCATCGTGTGCAGGTAGTCGCCCTGCACCAGCAGGGCGAAGCTGTGCTCGCCGACGCGCGCGATCGAGGCGCCTGGGTCGAGGCCGGCGGCCAGGTGCTGGCCCAGCGCGGCGATCAGCGCGTCGGCCGAATCCAGGCCGATGGTCGGCAGCAGCCGCGCGTAGTGGTCCGGTTCGACCAGCAGGAAACCGTACTGGCCCTCGCTGCGGCTGACCTGGGCCACCGCGTTTTCCAGATGCACCATGAAGGTGGGGCGGTTGAGCAGGCCAGTGACCTGGTCGCGCTGGCGCAGTGCCTCGACCTCGCGCGCCAGCTCCGGGTCGAACTCCTCGCGGCGGCGGAACACCACCTGGATGCAGGATTCGCCCTCGTAGGTGGCGGCGGTGAATTCCATCGTCGCCGGGAAGGTGTCGCCTTCCTGGTTGCGGGCGTGCAGTTCGTACTGCGGCGGCGGCGCCTCGCCCTTGCTCAGCGACTTGAGCAATTGCTTGAAGTCCTCCACGTGCTGCGGCGCGACCATGTCCAGCAGCGAGATGCCTTCCACGTCCTCGAACGACGCGTAGCCGAACATTTCCAGATAGGCATCGTTGGCACGGATGTGCATGCCTTCGTGGATGTAGGCGATGGGGTCGCGCGAGGAGGCGATCAGCGCGTCGCAGCGGCGCTCGGTCTCGCGCATCTGCGCCTCGATCCGGCGCAGGCCGCGGCGCGCCTGCAGGTCGGTCCATTCATTGCGCACCACCGCCAGCAAGTGCTCGGGGCGCTGGCGCAGGGCGATGGCACGGATGCCGTTGGCGCCGGACTCCACCAGCATCCGTTCGTCGACGTGCTCGGCCAGCAGGATCACCGGGATGTCCTTGCCGCTGGCGGCGATCTGCTGGCTCAGCAGCGCCTGCGGAATCACCTGCGACGGCGCCGACAGCACCAGGTCGATGGCCTGCCCGGCCAGCACCTGCACCAGTTCCGCCGGCGTCTGCGGGCGGAACGGGCGGATGGCGATGCCGCTGTTGCGCAAGGCGCTGGCGATGGCTTCGGCGCTTTCGGCGCTGTCATCGATGATCAGCAGGCGCAGGGTGATTTCTTTGCCGTTCTGCATTCGGGACTCCCCTTTGACCGGGTTTAATACAACACGGCGCGATGGCCGTCCATGCGTGGATCGCCCGCCTGTGACAGCGGTCGTGTGCGGGGCGGGGTACGGGCGGGGCGCGCTGCCGGCCGCCGCATTCAGGCCACCTGCCCGGCGGCGTGGCCGCTGGCCCAGGCCCACTGGAAGTTGTAGCCGCCCAGCCAGCCGGTCACGTCCAGTACCTCGCCGATGAAATGCAGGCCGGGTACCCGCCGCGATTCCATCGTCGCCGACGAGATCGCGGCCGTGTCCACCCCGCCCAGGGTCACCTCGGCGGTGCGGTAGCCCTCGGTGCCACTGGCCACCAGCGGGAAATCGCCGAGCAGGGCCGCGGCGTCGCGCAGCTGGCGCTCGTCGAGCTGGCGCAGCGGCCGGTCCGGCAGCCAGTGTTCGCACAGACGCTGCGCCATGCGCTTGGGCATGGCCTCGGCCAGCACCGTGCGCAGCTCCGAGGCGCCGCGCTCGCGCTTCATGGTGCGCAGCCAGTCGCCGGCGTCGCGGTCGGGCAGCAGGTCCAGCCGCAGGTCGTCGCCGGGTTGCCAGTACGAGGAAACCTGCAGGATCGCCGGGCCGCTGATGCCGCGGTGGGTCAGCAGCATGAAGTTGCGGAAGTCCTGCCCGTTGCAGCGTGCCGCCACCGGCAGTGCCACGCCGCTGAGGTCGGCGAAACGTTGCTGGTGCTTGCCGCTGAGGGTGAGCGGCACCAGCCCGGCGCGGGTCGGCAGCACCTCGTGGCCGAACTGGCGGGCGACCTCGTAGCCGAAGCCGCTGGCACCCATGCTCGGGATCGACAGGCCGCCGGTGGCGACGACCAGCGAGGCGCAGTGGAACCGGCCCTGCCCGGTACGCACGCGGAAACCGTCGGCGCCGCGCTCGATGCCTTCCACCGCGCAATCGGTGCGGACCTGCGCGCCGGCGGCGGCGCATTCGTCGAGCAGCATCCTGACGATCAGCTTCGACGAGACGTCGCAGAACAGCTGGCCCAGTTCCTTCTCGTGGTACGCGATGCGGTGCCGCTCGACCATGTCGATGAAGTCGGACGGGGCATAGCGGGCCAGCGCCGACTTGCAGAAATGCGGGTTGGCGGAAAGGAAGTTGGCTGGGGTCGTGCCGGTGTTGGTGAAATTGCAGCGGCCGCCGCCGGACATCAGGATCTTCTTGCCCGGCTTGTTGGCATGGTCGATCACCTGCACGATGCGGCCGCGCTGGCCGGCGGTGAGCGCGCACATCAGTCCGGCGGCACCGGCGCCGATGACCAGCACGTCGCAGCGGATCGGGTCGCCGGCCACTGCGCGCTTATTCCGCCGCGCGCTTGCGCCAGGCCGGGATCACGTCCAGCTGCATATGGTCGGCGATCAACTGCACCTCGCCGTCCTGGACCAGCACGCTCCAGCGCATCGCCCGCTGGATCTGCGCGCCCCACAGCTCGACGAAGCCGGCGGGCAGGTCCAGCACCGACAGGTTGCCGAAACGTTCAAGGTGCCGGCCCTGCTTCTGCCACCAGATGTCGGAGGCGTTGCCGCCGTAGTTGACCACCTGCACGCGGGCGCTGCGGTTGCAGGCCTTGCGGATGCGCGATTCGTCCGGGTGGCCGAGGTCGATCCAGCGCAGGATGTCGCCGGTGTAGTCGTGCTGCCACAGGTCCGGTTCGTCGTCGGTGCTCAGGCCGCGGCCGAACTCCAGCCGCTCGTCGGCGTTCAGGGCGAACGCGAGCAACCGCACCATCAGCCGCTCGTCGGTTTCGGACGGGTGCTGGGCCAGGGTCAGGTGGTGGTTGGCGTAGTAGCCGCGATCCATGTCGCTGATCTGCAGCTCGGCCTTGCGGATGGTGGCGGTGAGGGCCATGAAGTTACCGGGGCAAAAGACCGCCCATGATAAGCCTTGCCGGGCATGCGGGCCGGTTGTCGCATTGCGTGTTCAGCGCTGCGCGGCGAGCCAGCGGTCCAGTTGCGCGGCAAAGGCCTGGCGGTCGCGCGGGTGCAGGCTGGCCGGGCCGCCGGTATGGATGCCGGCGCCGCGCAGCTCGGCCATGAAATCGCGCATCGACAAGCGCTCGGCGATGCTGTCGCGGTCGAACGGCACGCCGCGCGGATCGATCGCGGCCGCCGCCTTTTCCAGCACGCGGGCGGCGAGGGGAATGTCCTGGGTGACGACCAGGTCGCCGGCGGCCACCCGCTCGGCGATGGCGTCGTCGGCCGCGTCCGCACCGGCACCCACCTGCAGGCTGCGGACGAAGCGCGAGGCCGGCGTCTGCAGCCAGCGGTTGGCGACCAGCACCACCTCGGTGCGGGTGCGCTCGGCGGCGCGGTACAGGATGTCGCGGATGGCGGCCGGGCAGGCGTCGGCATCGACCCATATCCGCGGCGTGGACGCGGGGGAATGCGGGGTCATGGCGCGCAACCCGGCGCGCGCGCGTATTTATTCTGCATGTGCAACCTCTTGCTTTTGTTTCAACTGATTGAATGTAAAGGAGTTGTTTGTTTTCGTGCGCTGGCCGCACCGGCTGAATGCGGTATTTGTCGCTTTTTGCCGGAAAGCCGCGTATCTTTCGCCCCACTGTGCTTGCAAGGGTCACCGTGAATCGTGGCCTGATGCAGCTGATCTCACCGATCCGCTCATCGTTCCGTTTTACCAATGCCTGCAACTCAGTCTCGGCCCCGATCCCGGTGGCCGCGATTTTTTCAATCAATAGTTCCAGGAGTTCGTAATGTCTGAGCGTCAGACCGGCACGGTGAAGTGGTTCAACGATGCCAAGGGTTTCGGTTTCATCACCCCGGAAAGCGGCCCCGACCTGTTCGTGCACTTCCGTGCCATCCAGGGCAACGGCTTCAAGTCGCTGCAGGAAGGCCAGAAGGTGACCTTCGTCGCCGTGCAGGGCCAGAAGGGCATGCAGGCCGACCAGGTGCAGGCGCTGTAATCCAGCCCCCGCAACCGCAAGGTCGCCAGAACGCCGGGAGCGCAAGCTTCCGGCGTTTTTCGTTCGTCGCGCATCGATGATGTCTCCCGTATTCGACAATCGTTTCATCCGTGAACTGCCCGGCGATACCGAAACCGGCCCGCGTCGCCGCGAGGTGACCGGGGCGGCGTGGTCGTCGGTATCACCCATGCCGGTGGCCGCGCCGTGCCTGCTGGCGCACTCGCCGGAAGTGGCGGCGCTGCTGGGCTTCGACGCGGCAACCGTGCAGGCGCCGGGGTTTGCCGAGGTGTTCGGTGGCAATGCACTGTATCCGGGCATGCAGCCGTGGGCGGCCAATTACGGCGGCCACCAGTTCGGGCACTGGGCCGGGCAGCTGGGCGATGGCCGCGCCATTTCATTGGGCGAGTTGCTGGCCGATGGCCGGCGCTGGGAGCTGCAGCTCAAGGGCGCAGGGCCGACGCCATATTCGCGCAGCGCCGATGGCCGCGCGGTGCTGCGTTCGTCGATCCGCGAATTCCTGTGTTCGGAAGCCATGCACCACCTCGGCGTGCCGACCACGCGCGCATTGAGCCTGGTCGGCACCGGCGAGGCGGTGGTGCGCGACATGTTCTACGACGGCCATCCGCGCGCCGAGCCGGGTGCGGTGGTGTGCCGGGTGGCGCCGTCGTTCATCCGCTTCGGCAGCTTCGAGCTGCCGGCCGCGCGTGGCGATGTCGGCTTGCTGCGGCAACTGGTGGATTTCTGCATCGACCGCGATTTCGACCACGCTTTTCGGCACCTGCCGCCCGGCTTGCCGCGTGATGGCGACTGGTTCGCCGAGGTCTGCACGCGTACCGCGACGCTGGTCGCGCAGTGGATGCGGGTGGGCTTCGTGCACGGGGTGATGAACACCGACAACATGTCCGTCCTCGGCCTGACGCTGGACTATGGCCCCTACGGCTGGGTGGAGGACTACGACCCGGACTGGACGCCCAACACCACCGACGCGCAGGGCCGGCGCTATCGCTTCGGCACGCAGATGCAGGTGGCGTACTGGAACCTGGTGCGGCTGGCGCAGGCGCTGTCGCCGCTGTTCGACGAGGTGGCGCCGCTGCAGGCGGGGCTGGATGCGTTCCAGTCACGTTTCGCCGAGGAGGAGCGCCGGCACCTGCTCGCCAAGCTCGGCCTCGGCGAATACCGCGAGGGCGACGAGGCATTGATGGCGCAGTTCCTGCAACTGCTGCACGACGGCGAGATGGACATGACCCTGGCCTTCCGGGCGCTGGCCGACGTCGATCCGGACCGGCCCGACGCCGCCGCGCTGGAAGGCGCGTTCTACTCCGCCGAACGCCGCGCGCGGGCGATGCCGGCACTGCACGACTGGCTGCAGCGCCACGCCGCGCGGGTGCGCGATGAAGCACTGCCCGCTGCCGGGCGCCGGCGCACCATGCAGGCGGCCAACCCGAAGTACGTACCGCGCAACTGGTTGCTGCAACAGGCGATCGACCGCGCCGAGCGGGGCGACGTGGCCGGCATCGGCGAACTGCTGGACGTGCTGCGCCATCCCTGCGACGAGCAGCCCGGCCGCGAAGCCTTCGCCCAGCGCCGGCCGGAATGGGCGCGCGAACGCGCCGGGTGCTCGATGCTGTCGTGCAGCTCCTGATCCTCTTTGCGACACAATGGCCGACATGACCGATACCTATCCCGACTGGGCTGGCGCGATCCGCGACGTGGCCGATTTCCCCAGGCCCGGCATCCTGTTCAAGGACATCACGCCGCTGCTGGCCGACGCCCCCGGCTTCCGCGCGGCAATCGCGGTGATGGCCGCACCCTGGCGCGCCGCCAACGTCCAGGCGGTGCTGGGCGTGGAGGCGCGCGGCTTCATCCTCGGCGCCGCGCTGGCGCTGGAACTGGGCGCGGGCTTCGTGCCGGTGCGCAAGCCGGGCAAGCTGCCCGGCGCCACGCTGGTGCAGGCGTACGCGCTGGAGTATGGCAGCGACCGCATCGAAGTCTGCGCGGGGGCCGTCGCGCCGGGGACGCGGGTGCTGCTGGTCGATGACGTGCTGGCCACCGGTGGCACCCTGGCCGCGGCGCTGTTGCTGGCGCAGCGGCTGGAAGCCGAGGTGCTGGGCGCGGCGGTACTGGTGGAACTGGATGGGTTGGGCGGCCGCCAGCGTCTGCCTGCCGGTCTGCCGCTGCGGGCCACGCTGGTGTATTGAGCGCGGGCCGGCGGTTTCGGCTTTTCGCAGGTGCCGGGCTTGTGCTTGCATCCCTTTTCGGGACAGGCACGGGGCTTTACCGGGAAGGCTCCATGCGGGGAAAGCCCCGCATCTACGACCGGCGCGTTCTACATCTTCCGCACGCGGAAGCGCTTGCCCTTGATCTTGCCGGCTTCCAGCCGCGCCACGGCCTTGCCGGCCTGCTCGCGGGCGATGGCGACGTAGGAGCGGGTGGGGAAGATGTCGATCTTGCCGATGGCCTTGCCCGACAGCCCGGCGTCGCCGGTCAGCGCGCCGAGGATGTCGCCGGCGCGCAGCTTGTCGGTCTTGCCGCCGTCGATGCGCAGCGTGGTCATCGCCGCCTGTGGCAGCTGCGTCGGGCGTGCGGTGGCCAGCGGCGTCTTCTGCCAGTTGAGCGCGCCGCCCTGCTCGGTTTCCAGCGCGTCGGCGCGGTGGCGTTCGCGGCCGGCGACCAGGCTCAATGCCAGCCCGCTACGGCCGGCGCGGGCGGTGCGGCCGACGCGGTGGCGGTAGCTGTCCAGGTCGTTCGGCAGTTCGTAGTTGACCACCGCGGCGAGGTCTTCCACGTCCAGCCCGCGCGCGGCCACGTCGCTGGCGACCAGCACGTTGCAGCTGCGGTTGGAGAACTGCAGCAGCACCTCGTCACGGTCGCGCTGTTCCATGTCGCCGTGCAGCGCCAGCGCCGAGAAACCGAACTGGCGCAGCGAGTTGGCCACCTCGTCCACGTCCTTGCGGGTGTTGCAGAACACCACCGCCGATTCGGGCGTGAACTTCAGCAGCAGCCCGGCCAGCGCCTTCTGCCGGTGCGCCGGCTCGACCTCGAAGAACAACTGCTGGATGGCCGGCGCCTCGGCGTCGCCGTCGATGGTCACTTCTTCCGGCGTTTTCAGCAGCGCGCGCGCCAGCTCGCGGATGGCGTCGGGGAAGGTGGCCGAGAACAGCAGGCTCTGGCGTTCGGCGTGGGTACGGCCGGCGATCTCGCGGATCGGTTCCTCGAAGCCCATGTCGAGCATGCGGTCGGCCTCGTCGAGCACGAAGCAGCGCGCCTGGCCGAGGTTGAGCGCGCGCTTGCGCGCCAGTTCCTGCACGCGGCCGGGGGTGCCGACCACCACCTGCGGGTGGTGCGCTTCCAGCGAGGCCAGCTGCGGGCCGAGCGGCACGCCGCCGGTGAGCACCAGCAGCTTGAGGTTGGGGATGCCGGTGGCCAGCTTGCGCAGCTGCTTGCCGACCTGGTCGGCCAGTTCGCGGGTGGGGCACAGCACCAGCGCCTGCGTGCGCAGCATGGCCGGGTCGAGCCGGTTGAGCAGGCCCAGGCCGAAGGCGGCGGTCTTGCCGCTGCCGGTGGGCGCCTGGGCGATCACGTCGCGGCCCTGCAGGATCGGCGGCAGGCTGCGCGCCTGCACCGGGGTCATGGTGGTGTAGCCCAGCGCGTCGATGCCGGGGGCGAGGGCCGGCGACAGCGGCAGGGTGGAGAAATCGGTCATGCGGCATTTTCGCAGATGGCGCGGCTGAATGTAGGAGTCAACTGTCATTTCATGCAGAGCTTCCTTTTGGGTACCAAGGCAGGTTGTCGCGCTGCATGGCGTTGAGCATGGTGAGGTACTTGCGCATGCAGGCGGTGACGGCGAGTTTTTTGGGTTTGCCAGCCTCCACCAGCCGTCGGTAGGTTTCGGCCAGCGGTGAGCGCGCCCGGATGGCGGCCCAGGTGGCCATGTACAGCA
>NZ_LDJP01000062.1 GCF_001431505.1 Stenotrophomonas daejeonensis | reverse complement strand
AATGTCGATTCGGCCTAGCAGCGGGCAGCAACCCTGTAGGAGCGACGCGAGTCGCGACAAGGATTTCCCGGTGAAGCCCGGTCGCGACTCGCGTCGCTCCTGCAGGGGTTGTTCCCGCGTCATTGGTGGTGCGGATCAACCGCACCACACCCGCGCGTTGCGGAACATGCGCAGCCACGGCGAATCCTCACCCCAGCCCTGCGGCGCCCAGCTCAGGTTGATGCTGCGCGGGGTGCGCTCGGGGTGCGGCATCAGGATGGTGACGCGGCCGTCGCGGGTGGTCAGGCCGGTGATGCCGTCCGGCGAGCCGTTCGGGTTCAGCGGGTACTGCGTGGCCACCTTGCCGTCGCCATCGACGTAGCGCAGCGCAATGTTCGCAGCGGCCTGATCGACCGCACCGTCGAACTCGGCGCGCCCCTCGCCGTGCGCCACCGCCACCGGCAGCCGCGAGCCGGCCATGCCGCGCAGCAGGATCGACGGCGACTCCACCACTTCCAGCAACGCGGTGCGGGCCTCGAACTGCTCGCTGCGGTTGCGCAGGAAGGTCGGCCAGTGCTCGGCACCGGGGATGATGTCCTTGAGCTGGCTCATCATCTGGCAGCCGTTGCACACGCCCAGCGCGAAGGTATCCGGGCGCGCGAAGAACGCGGCGAACTGCCCGCGCAGCGCCGGGCGTTCGAGGATCGAAGTCGCCCAGCCGCGGCCGGCGCCGAGCACGTCGCCGTAGCTGAAACCACCGCACGCAGCAATGCCACGGAAATCGGCAAGCTGCACGCGGCCTTCGATCAGGTCGCTCATGTGCACGTCATAGGCATCGAAGCCGGCGCGCTCGAAGATGTTGGCCATCTCGATCTGGCCGTTGACGCCCTGCTCGCGCAGGATCGCCACCTTCGGCCGCGTACCCGTGGCGATGAAGGGAGCGGCGACGTCTTCCGAAGGGTCGAACGCCAGCTTCGGCTTCAGCCCCGGCGCGTTGAAGTCGCGCGCGATGGCGCGTTCCTGCTCGGCGGCCTCCGGGTTGTCGCGCAGCTTCTGCATGGCATGGGTCACCGACCACCATGCGTCGAACAGCTCCTCCCAGCGCCACTCGACCAGGCTCTCCCCCGCCAGTTGCACGCGCACCACCGGCGCGGTGGTCGGCCGCGCGATGCGCTGCGCGCATTCGGTCAGCGCATGGCGCTCGACCAGGTCGGCGAAGGCGGCGCGGTCGTCGTTGGCGACCTGCACGATCGCGCCCAGTTCCTCGTTGAACAGGCTGCGGAACGGGTCGTCGCCCCAGGCATCGAGCACGATATCCAGGCCGCGGCGCGAGGCGAAGGCCATCTCGCACAGCGCGGCGAAGGCACCGCCATCGCTGCGGTCGTGGTAGGCCAGCAGCAGGCCGGCTTCGCGCGCATCGCGGATCAGCTCGAAGAACGCACGCAGGCGCTCGGGATCGTCCAGGTCCGGTACTTCGCCGCCGAACGCCGGCAGCGGCGAATGGTCGGCCTGGGTCTGCGCGAGAATCGAACCGCCCAGCCGTTGCTTGCCGCCGCCGAGGCCGATCAGCCACAGCTCGCTGTCGGCCTCGCGGTCGAGCAGCGGCGTGAGCTGCCGGCGCGCATCGACCACCGGTGCGAACGCGGAGATCACCAGCGACACCGGCGACACCGACTTTTCGGTCATGCCATCGGCCTGCCACTGCGCCTGCATCGACAGCGAGTCCTTGCCCACCGGGATGCTGATGTCCAGCGCCGGGCACAGCTCCATGCCCACGGCCTTCACCGCGTCGTACAGCAGCGCGTCCTCGCCACCGTGGCCGCAAGCGGCCATCCAGTTGGCCGACAGCTTCACCGTGTCCAGCGCCGCCACCGGCGCGGCGCACAGGTTGGTGATCGCTTCGCCCACGGCCATGCGCGCCGAGGCGGCGGCGTCGAGCAGCGCCAGCGGGGTGCGTTCGCCAATGGCCATCGCCTCGCCAGCATGGGTGTCGAAACCGGCCAGGGTGATGGCGACGTCGGCCATCGGCAGCTGCCACGGGCCGATCATCTGCTCGCGCGCGGTCAGGCCGCCGACGCTGCGGTCGCCGATGGTGACGAGGAAATTCTTGGCCGCCACGGTCGGGTGCGCGAGCACGCGCAGGCCGGCCTCGCGCAGGTCGATGCCGGCGGTCTTCAGCTGCGACCAGCGCGGTGCGGCCGGGTGCGCGGTGTCGCGGTGCATCTTCGGCGCCTTGCCGAACAGCACGTCCATCGGCAGGTTAATCGGCGCATCGGCGGGGACGTTGCCCGGCGTCGCGCCATAAGCGACCACCAACTGCTCTTCGGCAGTAGCCACGCCGACCGCGGCGAACGGGCAGCGCTCGCGCGCGCAGAGCGCGGCGAACTCGTCCAGCCGTTCGGCCGGGATGCCGAGCACGTAGCGCTCCTGCGATTCGTTGCACCACAGCTCCAGCGGCGACAGCGAGGGGTCGTCGGTCGGCACCTTGCCCAGGTCGATCACGCCGCCCACGCCCGAGTCGTGCAGCAGTTCCGGGATCGCGTTGGACAGGCCACCGGCACCGACGTCGTGGAAGAACTTGATCGGGTTGCCTTCGCCCATCGCCACGCAGCGGTCGATGACTTCCTGGCAGCGGCGCTCCATCTCCGGGTTGTCGCGCTGCACGCTGGCGAAATCCAGGTCCTCGGCGCTCTCGCCCGAGGCCACCGACGAGGCGGCGCCACCGCCCAGGCCGATCAGCATCGCCGGGCCGCCGAGCACGATGACGACGTCGCCATCCTGCAGTTTCAGCTTGTCCACCTGCACGCGGTCGATGGCGCCGAGGCCGCCGGCGAGCATGATCGGCTTGTCGTAGGCGCGGGTGATCTCACCCTCCGGCAGCTCGAAGCTGCGGAAGTAGCCCAGCAGGTTCGGGCGGCCGAACTCGTTGTTGAATGCGGCGCCGCCGAGCGGGCCGTCGAGCATGATGTCCAGCGCCGGGGCCATGCGCGGGTTCAGCGCGCGCGGCGCTTCCCACGGCTGCGGCAGCGTGGGGATGCGCAGGTGCGACACCGAGAAACCGGTCAGGCCGGCCTTGGGCTTGCCGCCGCGGCCGGTGGCGCCTTCGTCGCGGATTTCGCCGCCTGCACCGGTCGAGGCGCCGGGGAACGGCGCGATCGCGGTCGGGTGGTTGTGGGTTTCCACCTTGATCTGGAAGGCGCTGGGCACCACCGCTTCGCTGCGGTATTGGCCGGTGGCCGGATCGGGGCGGTAGCGCGCGGCCGGCTCGCCCTCGATCACCGCCGCGTTGTCGCTGTAGGCGCTCAGCGTGTGCTGCGGGGTCTGCTGGTGGGTGTGCTTGATCATGCGGAACAGCGAACGGTCCTGCGCCTGCCCGTCTATGCTCCAGCTGGCGTTGAAGATCTTGTGCCGGCAGTGCTCGGAATTGGCCTGCGCGAACATCATCAGCTCGACGTCGGACGGGTCGCGGCCCAGTTCGCCATAGCGCGTGCGCAGGTAGTCGATCTCGTCCTCGGCCAACGCCAGCCCGAGGCGCTTGTTGGCGCTTTCCAGGTCGGCCAGTGCGATGCGCTCCAGCGGTTTGCGCGGCGGGCTGTCGAACAGCGCCTGCGCTTGGGCGATATCGGCCAGCAGCGACTGGGTCATCGGGTCGTGCAGCAGCTTGGCGACGGCAGCCTGCTGGCCCGGGTCGGCGGGCCAGCCCGTCAGGTCGATGCGGGTACCGCGCTCCACGCGCTGGATCGGCAGGCCGGCGCCGCGCACCAGCTCGGTGGCCTTGCTCGACCACGGCGACAAGGTGCCTAGCCGCGGCACCACGTAGCGCGACACCGCGTCGGCGGCGCGTTCGGCCGGCTGCGGCTGGCCCTGCAGGATGCGGCCGAGCGTGGTCTGGTCGACGGCCGCCACGTCGGCGGCCCGGGTGAAATAGACGTGCCAGGCCCCGGTGATGCGCAGATCGGCGGCGATGGACTGCAGGCGGGATTCAAGACGTTCGCGGCGGAACGGCGAAAGGGCGGCTGCGCCCTCGAGGACGATCATGTCCGGGAGACCAATGGTGGGAGTTGGCTCGCCATTGTAACCGGAGCCGGCGCCGCAGGCTGGAACCGGCCGGCGCTGGTTCCCCGCGGTCCCGCCGGGAACGGAAAAGCCGCCAGAGGCGGCTTTCGGCATTACCCGTCGATGGTCCGCGGGACGGCGGCCGCGGCCGCCGTTTCCCGGTTCAGGGGCTGCCGGCCGCGCCGGGCAGGCGCTCCAGCGCCGCCTTGAGCTGCGCCGGCGGCAGGTAGCCGCCCAGCTGCGAGCCATCGGCGGCGAAGATCGCCGGGGTACCGCTGATGCCCAGCTGCTGGCCGACGTTGTACTGCATCGCCACCGGGTTGGTGCAGGACTTCGCCGCCACCGGCCGGTCGGCCTTGGCGGCGGTCAGCGCCGCCTTGCGGTCGTCGGCGCACCAGACCGAGATCATGTCGGTGTAGTCCTTGCTGCCCAGGCCCATGCGCGGGAAAGCGAGGTACTCGACCGCGATGCCCTGCCGGTTCAGCTCGGCGATGTCCTGGTGCAGCTTGCGGCAGTAGCCGCACTCGATGTCAGTGAACACGCTGATGGTGTACTTGGCGTTCGGCGGCGCGAACACGATGCGGTCGGCGTGCGGCAGCGAGGCCAGCAGCGTGCGGCGGTGGGCCAGCAGGCCGGTGCTGGTGGCCATCGCCCGCTTCTCGATGTCGTAGGGCTGGGACTGCATCAGGTAGCGGCCGTCGTCGGTGACATACAGCACCTGCCCGGACACCACCACCTCGCGGAAGCCGGGGAACGGCGCGGCGCCGATGTAGTCCGGCGCGAAGTTCGGGTCCAGCTGCTTGAGGGCCTCGCGCACGCGCTTGTCGGCGGCGCTGTCGGCGGCCGGCGCGGTGGCCCCGGCCACGGGGGATGCGGGCTGCTGCGCGCAGGCGGAAAGACTGATCGCGCCCAGCAGCGCGGCAATGGCAAGACGGAACATCGGCAACCCACGGTGGAGGAACCGGCGGATTCTCGCATACCGCGGGTGACGGGACGGCCCACCGTTCATCGCTGGCGCGCGAAAGCCTTATCCTCGCGCGATGACCGACTCATCCCTTTCCGCCCCGTGCCCCTCGCCGCTGCTGGTCCGGCGCCTGCTGTCGCTGTTCTACGATTTCTGGCCGTCGCTGGCCCTGTGGATGCTCGTCGCGGTGCCGTTCGTGCTGCTGGACGTGGCCGTGAACGGGGGCGATACCCACCACAACATCGCCCCCTACAGCCTGTTGGGCTGGCTGCTGTGGCTGTGCTGCTGGGTGGCGAGCGGGCTGTACGCCACCTTCAGCTGGAGGCTCGGCGGCCAGACCCTGGGCATGCGCCCCTGGCGCCTGCAACTGCGCGCGGCGGGCGGGCAGGTGCCGACGCGGGCCATGCTGTGGAAGCGCTACGCGATGGGCACGCTGTCGCTGCTGTGCGGCGGGCTGGGGTTCTGGTGGGCGCTGTTCGACCGTGACAGGCTGACGTGGCATGACCGGTTCAGCGGAACCCGGTTGGTGCGCATACCCAAGGAAGATTGACCTTGCGGGCTTTCGCAGGAGCGACGTGAGTCGCGATGGGCTTTCCCGGGAAAGCTTCGGTCGCGACTCACGTCGCTCCTGCAACAATATGCGGGTTCGTCAGCTCGAGCGCCGCCGGAACAGCCACCCGGACACGGCCAGCATCACGATCGGCGGCAACGCATAGGCGATGCGGTAGTCGAACTTCAACGCGCCGGCCATGCGCCCGAAGAACATCTGCAGCAGCAGGAAGCCCAGCGCGAACAGCATGCCCAGGAACAGGCGCTTGCCCATGCCGCCGCTGCGCAGCGAGCCGAACGCGAACGGCACCGCCGCCAGGCACAGCGCCAGCACGTTGAGCGGGTAGAACCAGCGGCTCCAGTAGGTGTCCTCGTAATCGCGCGCATCCAGGCCGTTGCGCTTGCGGTATTCGATGTTGCTGCGCAGTTCGGTGGCGCTCAGGCTGCGCGGCTTGACCAGCCCGGAAGCCAGCGCGGCGGCGTCCAGCTGCGAATCCCAGCGCTCGCTGGCCACCGCCTGCCGCGTCGCCGAACGTTCGCCGAAACGGTCGTGGCGCACCTGCTCCAGCGTCCAGCCATTGGCGTCGTGCCGTGCGGTGGCGGCATGGGTCAGGCTCGCCAGGCGGCCGTCGGCATCCAGCCGGTACAGGCGCACGTCGTGCAGCAGCAGGCGGCTCCTGCCGCCTTCATCCACTTGTTCCTCGCCGGTCTGCGCATTGAGGAAGGTGTTGCCCTCGCGCGCCCACAGGCCCGAATAGCGGGCCACCGCCATGTCGGTCTCGTACTTGGCGCTGCCCTTGAGCAGGTCGGCCTTTTCCTGCGCCCACGGCGCCAGGGTCTCCCCGTTGACCACCATCATCGCGGTCAGCAGCGACAGCGCGATGGCCACCGAAAGCGCGATGCGCCGCCGCGACAGGCCGACCGCGCGCAGCGCGGTCAACTCCGAGGTCGCCGCCAGCTGCCCCAGCCCCATCAGCGCGCCGATCACCGCCGCCATCGGGAACAGCGTGTAGGCCCGGCGCGGGACGGTATAGGCGGTCCATGCCACGGCATGGCCGAAGGTGTAGCTGCCGGTGCCGATGTTCTTGGCCTCGCCGGACAGCGCCAGGGTCGCGTCCAGCCCCAGCAGCACCAGCCAGACCACCAGCACGGTGGCCAGCACGTTGCGGCCGACGTAGAGGTCGTGGATGCGCGGGGCCAGCCTCATGCACCGGCCCTCGCGCGGCGGCGGCGCAGGCGGCCGTCGCGGAAGTACAGCCAGGTCGCCAATGCCAGCAACGGCAGCGTCAACCACCACATCCCGGCCTCCGGCGGCAGCTTGCCGGTCGCCAGCCATTGCCGGCCGCTGATCATCATGCTGACGCCCACCACGTAGGCCAGGAAGGCCAGCATGATGCTGCCGTAGCGCTGCTGCCGCGGCGCGCTGCGCGCCAATGGCAGGGTCAGCAGGGCAAAGCCCAGCGCCAGCAGCGGCGGAGTGATGCGCCAGTGCAGCTGCGCCTGCGCCGCCGGGCGCTCGTCGCCGAACAGGCGCGTGGTCGGCAGCATCTCCGGGTCGTCCTGGTTGCGCGGCTCGTCACGGTCGGGCAGGGCCACCTCGTTGCTGGCGTAGCGCATCAGCCGGTAGTCCAGTCCGCCATCGGCCGGGCCTTCCAGCCGGTAGCCGTCCTCCAGCCGCAGGAAGCGCTGGCGCTCGCCCTCGAAGAACATGGAGCCGCGGTTGGCGGTGACCACGTCGATGCGCCCGTCCTTCTGCCGCTGCATGAAGATCTTGCCCAGCGCCGTGCCGTCCTCGCTGAGCGAGGACAGGTAGACGATGCCGCCGCCGGACAGCTGGGTGAACTTGCCCGGCTCCAGCCCGGCCACCACCACGCTGCGGCTGGCGTTCTCGACCATCGTCTCGGCGGCGCGGTCGGCCCACGGCCCCAGCCACAGCGAGCAGGCGCCGATCACCGCCACCACCGGGACCACCAGCATCAGGATCGGCCGCAGCAGCCGCTTCGGGCCGACGCCCACCGCGGTCAGCACCGCCATCTCCGAGTCGCGGTACAGCCGGGCGATGGCCAGCGCCAGCCCCAGCAGCAGCGCCAGCGGCAGGATGATCGGCAGGTAGACGATGAACTGCAGGCCCAGCTGCGACAGCAGCAGGCCGGCGGGCAGGCGGCCATCGGCGATGCGGCCGAGGATGTCCACCAGCACCCCGCCCACGCTCACCACCAGCAGCACGGTCAGGGTGGCCAGGAAGCTCTGGACGAAGTCGCTCAGCAGGTAGCGGTCAAGCTTGGACATGGGGGCGGTGGTTTAAACTCCCGGTTTCGTTCGCGGCGCGCCCGGCCGGTTGGTCGGGGGAAACAGTCCGCGATTGTACGGATTTGGCAATGGAATCTGATCAATGGCTCTGCAATTCACCCTGAACCACGCCGCCCCGGCCAACGCCGGCTTCGACTGCATCGTCGTCGGCGCCTTCTCCGACAAGTCGCTGTCGCCGGCCGCGCAGGCGCTGGATACCGCTTGCGGCGGTCGCATCGCGGCGCTGGTGGAGCGCGGCGACGTCGGTGGCAAGACCGGCAACACCGCGCTGCTGCACGACCTGCCGGGCGTCACCGCCCCGCGCGTGCTGGTGCTCGGCTTGGGCGAGGCGGCCAAGTTCGGCGTGGCGCAGTACCTCAAGGCGGTGGGCGACGCCGCCCGCGCGCTCAGGACCGGGGCGACCCGCAGCGCGCTGTTCACCCTGTCCGAGCTGGCGGTCGCCGGCCGCGACGCGGCCTGGAACATCCGCCAGGCGGTGATCGCCGCCAACCACGCCAGCTACCGCTACACCGCCACGCTGGGCAAGAAGAAGCCCGAGGCGCCGGGGCTGGAAACGCTGGCGATCCACGGCAGCGACGAAACCGCACTGGCGCAGGGCCAAGCCATCGCCGCCGGCGTCGAGTACGCCCGCGAGCTGGGCAACCTGCCGCCGAACCTGTGCACCCCGGCCTACCTGGCCACCTCCTCGGTCAAGTTCGCCGCCGAACACGACGGCGCCGAGGCCGAGATCCTCGACGAGCAGCAGATGGAAGCGCTCGGCATGGGCTCGCTGCTGGCCGTCGCCCGTGGCTCGGCCAACCGGCCGAAGCTGGTGGTGCTGAAGTGGACCGGCCTGCCGCAGGCCGGCGGCGCCGACGCCAAGCCCTACGTGCTGGTCGGCAAGGGCATCACCTTCGACACCGGCGGCGTCAATCTGAAGACGCAGGGCGGCATCGAGGAGATGAAGTACGACATGTGCGGCGGCGCCAACGTCATCGGTACCTTCGTCGCCGCGGTCAAGGCGAAGCTGCCGCTGAACCTGGTTGTGGTGGTGCCGGCGGTGGAGAACGCCATCGACGGCAACGCCTACCGCCCGTCGGACGTCATCACCTCCATGTCCGGCAAGACCATCGAGGTCGGCAATACCGACGCCGAGGGCCGCCTGATCCTGTGCGACGCGCTGACCTATGCGCAGCGCTTCGAGCCACAGGCCCTGATCGACGTGGCGACCCTGACCGGCGCGTGCATGGTCGCGCTGGGCCACCAGACCGCCGGCCTGATGAGCAAGCACGACGACCTGGCCAACGAACTGCTGGCCGCCGGCGAGCACGTGTTCGACCGCGCCTGGCGCCTGCCGCTGTGGGACGAGTACCAGCCGATGCTGGATTCGAGCTTCGCCGACGTCTACAACATCGGCGGCCGCTGGGCCGGCGCGATCACCGCCGGCTGCTTCCTGTCGCGCTTCGCCGAAGGCCAGCGCTGGGCGCACCTGGACATCGCCGGCGTCGCCAGCGACGAGGGCAAGCGCGGCATGGCCACGGGCCGCCCGGTGGGCCTGCTGGCGCAGTGGCTGCTCGATAGGGTGGCTTGAAGCGGGGAATGGGGAACAGGGAACGGGGAATGAAAGTTCCCCGCGCCGGTTCCCCAACCTCACCCTTGTGCTTTCATTCCCTGTTTCCCGTTCCCGGTTCCCCACCTTGACCATCCGCGCCGACTTCTACCTGATCGCCAAGCCCCGCTTCCTGACCGAGCCGTTGAAGCTGGTCTGCGAGCTGGCGCGCAAGGCCAACGACAGCAACCAGTACACGCTGGTGCTGGCGCGCGACGCGGCGCAGGCCGAGGAACTGGACGAACTGCTGTGGTCGTTCGACCCGGACGCCTACATCCCGCACCAGATCGTCGGCGAGGACATCGACGAGGAAGAGGCCATCGTGCTGATCGCCACGCCGGGCACCGACGCGCCGACGCGCCCGCTGGTCATCAACCTGCGTGACGAGCCGCACCTCGGCGCCTGCGAGCGGGTGCTGGAAGTGGTGCCGGCCGACCCGTCCGCGCGCGAACCGCTGCGCGAGCGCTGGCGCCAGTACAAGGCCGCCGGCTACGCGCTCAACAAACATGACATGTAAAGGACGACGCCCATGCGCCTGCTGATTGCCCTGCTGCTGCCATGGCTGGCCTTCTTCACCATCGGTCGGCCGATCGCCGGCACCGTCTGCCTGATCCTGCAGATCACCCTGATCGGCTGGGTGCCGGCCGCGATCTGGGCCGCCTACGCCGTCAGCCAGTACCACACCGACCAGAAGATCAAGCGCGCCCTGAAAACCGGCGCGTTCCGCTGATCCCTCCCCCAGCATTCCACCCGGTTTCCCCGCATGACCCAACTCGCCTCCAGCTACGACCCCAAATCCTTTGAAACCGCGCTGTACGAGGCGTGGGAAAAGGCCGGCCACTTCAAGCCGTCCGGCAAGGGCGAGCCGTACACCATCCTGCTGCCGCCGCCGAACGTCACCGGCACCCTGCACATGGGCCACGCGTTCCAGCAGACGCTGATGGACGCGCTGATCCGCTACCACCGCATGCGCGGCTACGACACGCTGTGGCAGGTCGGCACCGACCACGCCGGCATCGCCACCGAAATGGTGGTCAGCCGCAACCTGGCGCTGGAAGGCAAGGGCGAAACCCGCGACTCGCTGGGCCGCGACGGCTTCATCGACAAGGTGTGGGAGTGGAAAGCGCACTCGGGCAACGTGATCGAAGGCCAGATGCGTCGCCTCGGTACTTCGGCCGACTGGTCGCGCAGCACCTTCACCATGGACGAAGGCCCGAGCGAGGCGGTGGTCGAGGCGTTCGTGCGCTGGCACGAGCAGGGCCTGATCTACCGCGGCCAGCGCCTGGTCAACTGGGACCCGGTGCTGAAGACCGCCATTTCCGACCTGGAAGTGGAGAGCGTGGAGGAAGACGGCTTCCTGTGGTCGATCGCCTACGCGCTGGAGGACGGCGCCAGCTACGAGCATGTCGAAGTCGATGCCGACGGCGTTGAGACACTGCGCGAAACCCGCAATTATCTGGTGGTCGCCACCACCCGCCCGGAAACCCTGCTCGGCGACACCGCGGTGATGGTGCACCCGGAAGACGCACGCTACGCCCACCTGATCGGCAAGCGCGTGACCCTGCCGCTGACTGGCCGCAGCGTGCCGGTGATCGGCGACGACTACGTGGACAAGGCGTTCGGCACCGGCGTGGTCAAGGTCACGCCTGCGCATGATTTCAACGACTACCAGGTCGGCGTGCGCCACGGCCTGCCGATGATCAACCTGTTCACCGAAGTCGCCGCGCTCAACGAAAACGCCCCGGAAAAATACCGCGGGCTGGATCGCTACGAGGCACGCAAGATCGTGCTCGCCGAGCTGGAAGAACTCGGCATCCTGGTCGAAACCAAGGCGCACAAGCTGCAGGTGCCGCGCGGCGACCGCACCGGGCAGGTGATCGAGCCATACCTGACCGACCAGTGGTTCGTGAAGATGGACGCGCTGGCCAAGCGCGGCCTCGAACTGGTCGAAAACGGTTCGATCAAGTTCGTGCCCGGCAACTGGATCAACACCTACCGCCACTGGATGGAAAACATTCAGGACTGGTGCATCAGCCGCCAGCTGTGGTGGGGCCACCGCATCCCGGCGTGGTTCGACGACGCCGGCGCCTGCTATGTGGGCCGCAGCGAAGCCGAAGTGCGCGCCAAGCACGGGCTGGGCGATGACGTCGTGCTGCATCAGGACAGCGACGTGCTGGAGACGTGGTTCTCCTCGCAGCTGTGGCCGTTCTCCACGCTCGGCTGGCCGAACGAAACGGCAATGGCGCAGCGCGGCTTCGACCGCTACCTGCCGTCGAACGTGCTGGTCACCGGCTTCGACATCATCTTCTTCTGGGTGGCGCGCATGATCATGGCCACCGACAGCTTCACCGGGCAGATCCCGTTCAAGGACGTCTACATCACCGGCCTGATCCGCGATGCGCAGGGCCAGAAGATGTCCAAGTCCAAGGGCAACGTGCTCGACCCGCTGGACATCATCGACGGCATCAGCATCGACGACCTCGTCGCCAAGCGCACCCACGGGCTGATGCAGCCGAAGATGGCCGAGAAGATCGAGAAGGCCACGCGCAAGGAGTTCCCGGACGGCATCATCGCCCACGGCGCCGACGCGCTGCGCTTCACCATCGCCGCGCTGGCCACGCATGGCCGCGACATCAAGTTCGACATGGGCCGCGCCGAGGGCTACAAGAACTTCTGCAACAAGCTGTGGAATGCCAGCCGCTTCACCCTGATGAACACGGAAGGCCGGGAACCGGGAACCGGAAACGGGGAATGGGCGAAGCCCGCACCCGTCACCGATGCGGAGAAGTGGATTCTTTCGCGACTGGCGAAGGTCGCGGCCGAAGCGCAGCAGCACTTTGCCGACTACCGCTTCGACCTGCTGGCGCAGGCGCTGTACGAATTCGTCTGGAACGAGTTCTGCGACTGGTTCCTCGAACTGACCAAGCCGGCGCTCAATGGCAACGATGCCGCTGCTGCCGACAGCACCCGCCACACCTTGCTGTACGTGCTCGAAGCCGTGCTGCGCCTGCTGCACCCGCTGATCCCGTTCGTCACCGAACAGCTGTGGCAGCAGCAGGTCGCCCCGCGTCTGGGCATCGCCGCCGATACGTTGTCGCTGCGCGCTTACCCAACCGCCGACGAGTTCGCCGGCGACTACGCGCAGGCCGAGGCCGACGTCGAATGGTTCAAGACGATGGTCAGCGCCCTGCGCCGCGTGCGCAGCGAGTTGAACGTACCGCCGTCCAAACAGGTGCGCCTGCTGTTGCAGGCCGGCAGCGAAGCCGACCGCACCCGCATTGAACGCTTCGCCTCGCAGCTGCGCTTCCTGCTCAAGCTGGAAAGCATCGACTGGCTGACTGGCGACGCGCAGACCCCGCCGGCCGCGGCCGCCATCGTCGGCGAACTGAAGCTGCTGGTGCCGCTGGAAGGACTGGTCGATCTGGACGCCGAACGCGCGCGCCTGGACAAGGAAATCGCCCGCGTGTCGGCCGAGAAGGAAAAGAGCGAGACCAAGCTGTCCAAGTTCACGGACAAGGTGCCAGCCGCGGTGGTCGAGCAGGAGCGCGTGCGCCTGGCCGACTGGAACAGCCAGTTGGCCGGCCTGCAGGAGCAGCGCGCCAAGCTGTAAAAGTCAGATCGCCGGTGGGTGCCGACCGTTGGTCGGCACTGCCTTTGCCCCGCAGGAGCGCACCTTGGTGCGCGATGGAGCTGTACCGGTAAAGCCTCTCGCGCACCAAGGTGCGCTCCTGCAAAATCCAATTACAGCCCGTAGGTCGGGGCTAAGCCCCCGACGGCGACATGCACGAAACGTCGGGGGCGTAGCCCCGACCTACAACGGCGGCATCGTGGCGATATCCGCGTCCACCAGCTCCATCGCCATCACCAGCGCATCCTCGCGGCCGTTTTCGGCCGGGTAGTAGCGCGGGCGGCGGCCGATCTCGTTGAAGCCCTCGCTGTGGTACAGCGCGATGGCCGGACGATTGGACGGGCGCACCTCGAGGAAGACCCGCACCGCGTCGCGCTGCCGCGCCAGCCGCACCAGTTCGCGCAGCAGGCGCCGGCCCAGCCCGTGCGACTGGCGATGCGGATCGACGCAGACGTTGAGCACGTGCGCCTCGTCGGCGGCGATGCTCAGCATCGCGTAACCGACAAGGCAGCCATCCAGCTCCAGCACGCGCCCGGAGTAACCGGCGCGCAGGCAGTCCTGGAAGATGCCGCGCGTCCACGGGAACGGATAGGCGCGGCGCTCGACCTCCATCACCGCGTCCAGGTCGCCCTCGTGCATCGGGCGCAGCAGCGGCGCCGGCGCAACCGCCAGCGCGTTCATTGCCGCTGCTTCCGCCGCAGCGCGCGCAGCTGCGGCCACAGCGCGCGCTTGGCCGCCGGGTTGGCGCGCAGCTCGGCCAGCGGCCAGCCTTCCATCAGCGCGCGGGTCTGCGGATCGTTGGGATTGCAGCCGGAAGCCCGCAGCAGGGCGATCTGCAGGCGGTCGGGCAGGCGCGGGCCGCCGCCCCGACGCGGCGGCGCGGCGCGCGTTTCCGGCGCGGTGGCCGGCACCTCCGGCGAAACCCGCGGGGCCGGTTCGCGGCGCGCAGGCGCGCGCGGGCGCTCGGGCACGGCTTCGTGCGCCGCCATCACGGGCATCCCGGCCTGCACCGGCGGCAGCGCGTCCAGCGCGCCACCCTCCACGTACACCGCATACCCCATCGCCTGCAGCCACGCCTGCTGCGATGCCGACCACACGGACACGGGCGATGCGCCGTTCATTCCACCGCGGCCGGCTGGCGCCAACGCTGCCACAGCCACATCGCCGGCCCGGACAAGGCGTAGATCACGCCGACGACGAACAGCACCCGCGGCGGGTCGGTCACCATGATGGCGATGACGATCGGCACCAGCGCCAGCACCACGAACGGCACCCGCTCCGAACGCGCGCCCTTGCCGTTGCCGCCCTTGAAGCTCCAGAAACGGATGCGGCTGACCATCAGCAGCGCGGCGAGGATGGTCACGCCCAGCGCCACGTAGCGCAGTTCCTCGCCGTTCCAGCCCAGGCCGCCATCGGCGAACGCCCAGACGAAGGACATCATCAGCCCCGCCGCCGCCGGGCTGGCCAGGCCGACGAACCAGCACTTGTCCACCACGCCCACCTGGGTGTTGAAGCGGGCCAGCCGCAGCGCCGCGCAGGCCGCGTACAGGAAGGCGGCCGCCCAGCCCACCCGGCCCATCACGTCGCCATCGAACTTCAGCGAGGCCAGCGCCCAGTGGTACATCACCAGCGCCGGCGCCATGCCGAAGCTGACCAGGTCGGCCAGCGAGTCGTACTGCACGCCGAATTCGCTGCTGGTGCCGGTCAGGCGCGCCACGCGGCCGTCCAGGCCATCCATCACCGCGGCCACGAACACGGCGATGCTGGCGTTGACGAACTGGCCGTTGGCCGCGGCGATGATCGCGTAGAAGCCGGCGAACAGGCCGGCGGTGGTGAACAGGTTGGGCAGCAGGTAGATGCTGCGCGAACGTGGCGGTGGGCGGTTCTGGTCCATGCCCGGAAGTTTAATCGACTTGCATGAGGAGTCACCGGATGCTGCAATCGACCGATCCCAAGCATCCGGAGCCGCCATGCGCGCCCTGCCCAGCCTCTGCTGCCTGCTGCTGTTGACCAGCGCCACCGCCGTGGCCGGCCCCCTGTACAAGTGGAAGGACGCCAACGGCGTCACCCAGTACTCCGAGCGTCCGCCGGAGGGGCAGAAGTACGAAACCCGTCGCATCACCGACAACGGCGACCCGGTGGCCGAGGCCGAGCCGGCCAAGGCCGAAGCGTCCCCGCAGTGCACCTCGGCGCGCGACAACCTGAAGCTGCTGGCCGGCAGCGGCCCGGTGATGCAGGACACCGACGGCGACGGCAAGCCCGACGCGGAACTGGACGAGGCCCAGCGCGCGGCGCAGAAGCAACTGGCCGAGGCCGCCGCCGCGGTCTACTGCAAGTAGCGGCACGGCTCGCCCCGCCGGCGCCTGCCGGGCAAGCCCGGCAGCTACGGTAAAGCCCGGCGGCCACGGGGAAGTTCCCATGCCCCGCCGGGGCTTCTGGCAAAATGGCCGGCCCGCCGTTTCGCGACCCCCGCCATGCGCCTTTCCCGGTTCCACCTGCACACCACCAAGGAAACCCCCGCCGACGCCGAGCTGGTCAGCCACAAGCTGATGCTGCGCGCGGGCATGATCCGCAAGCTGGCCTCGGGCCTCTATACCTGGTCGCCGCTGGGCCTGCGCGTGCTGCGCAAGGTGGAGGCCATCGTCCGCGAGGAAATGAACCGCGCCGGCGCGGTGGAACTGCAGTTGCCGACCATCCAGCCGAAGGAGCTGTGGGAGGAAACCGGGCGCTGGGAGAAATTCGGCAACCAGTTGCTGAAGATCCGCGACCGCAAGGAGCAGGAATACTGCTACAGCCCCACCGCCGAGGAAGCCATCACCGATTTCGCGCGGCAGGAGCTGTCCAGCTACAAGCAGCTGCCGGTCAATTTCTACCAGGTCCAGACCAAGTTCCGCGATGAAATCCGCCCGCGCTTCGGGGTGATGCGCGCGCGCGAATTCCTGATGAAGGACGCTTATTCCTTCCATCTGGACGAGGCCAGCCTGGTCGCCGAATACGAGAACATGAAGGCGGCCTATACCCGCATCTTCACCCGGCTGGGGCTGGAATTCCGCGCGGTACAGGCCGATTCGGGCGCGATCGGCGGCGATGCCTCGCAGGAATTCCACGTGATCGCCGATTCCGGCGAGGACGCGCTGGTGTTTTCCACCGGCTCGGATTACGCGGCCAACGTCGAGGCCGCCGTCGCCGCCGACCCGGCCCCGCGCGCGGCCGCCAGCGAGGAACTGCGCAAGGTCGAAACCCCGACCCAGAAAACCTGCGAGGACGTGGCCGCGCTGATGGGCATCGCGTTGCTGCGCACGGTCAAGTCGGTGGCGGTGATGACGGCCGAAAACGACTTCGTGCTGGCGCTGGTGCGCGGCGACCACGACGTCAATGAAATCAAACTGGCCAAGGTCGCCGGGCTGGCCGATTACCGCATGGCCAGCGAGGTCGAGATTGCCGAACACCTCGGCAGCGAACCGGGTTTCCTCGGCCCGCTGAATCCGCGCAAGGCGATCCGCGTGGTCGCCGACCGCGACGTGGCGGCGATGGCCGATTTCGTCGTCGGCGCCAACGAAAAGGGCTTCCACATCGCCGGCGTCAACTGGGGCCGCGATTTGCCCGAGCCGGAAGTGGCCGATATCCGCAACGTGGTGGCCGGCGACCGTGCCCGCGACGGCGGCGAACTGAAAATCGCGCGCGGCATCGAGGTCGGCCACGTATTCCAGCTCGGCCGCAAATACGCCGAGGCGCTCAAGGCCACGGTGCTGGACGAGAACGGCAAGGCCGCGGTGATGGCGATGGGCTGCTACGGCATCGGCGTGTCGCGCATCGTCGCCGCGGCGATCGAGCAGAACCACGACGCGGCCGGCATCGTCTGGCCGGCGGCGATGGCACCGTGGCAGGCGGTGGTGTGCATGATCAACCCGAAGCAGGACGCGGCCGTCACCGCCGCCGCCGAGGCGCTGCTGGCCGAACTGCAGGCCGCCGGCATCGACGCGGCGCTGGACGACCGCGGCCTGCGCCCCGGCGCGATGTTCGCCGACATGGAGCTGATCGGCATCCCGCACCGCATCGTGGTGTCCGAGCGCGGCCTGGCCGCCGGCACCTTTGAATACCGTGCCCGCAGCGCCAGCGAGGCGGAGAATCTGGACAAGGCGGCGATACTGCGGAAAATCGCCGGTTAATCCACGGGGCCGGGGCAATACCCCGGCCTTTTCATGTCCGCCCTGCCTTTCCGGAATACGAAGGGGGTTTGTCAAGCGCGCCCCGATGCCGTTATGCTCGCGGCGCCGCCACGGAATGGCGATACCCCCTGCCCCATTATCCGGAGTAACCGATGAGTATTGACCTGAGCGGCCTGTCGGCCAAAGAACTGGCCTCCCTGATCCGCGACGCGCAGAAGCGCAAGACCGTGGTTTCCAAGCGCCAGCCCATCACCAAGGTGCGTGCGCAACTGGTGAAGGCCGCGCAGAAGGCCGGCTACAGCATCGACGAACTGTTCGGCGCGGGCGCCCCCCGGGCCACCCGCGCACCGCGTGCCGCCAAGGCCGCGAAGAACCCCAACAAGGGCACCAAGATCGCCCCGAAGTATCGCGACCCGGCCAATGCCGCCAATACCTGGACCGGCCGTGGCAAGCAGCCGCGCTGGCTGGCCGAATACACCGGCAACGGCCGCAAGGTCGAGGATTTCCTGATCCAGAAGTGATCCGGGGAATACCTCGCTGAAAAAACGCCGGCAAATGCCGGCGTTTTTTTTCGGGACTGGGTTCGGCAAGCCAGCCTGTGCAGGAGCGACGTCAGTCGCGATGAAGCTTTACCGGTAAAACCCGATCGCGACTGACGTCGCTCCTGTGAATGCGTTTCAGGCCTTCAGAGATTCTTCCGCGCCGGAATCAGCAGGTTGCCGAACAGCAACCCGGCCACCAGCGCCATCACCACGTTCATCACCGTCAGCAGCGCCGATTCACCGGCATTCACGTTCTGCTGCTGGACCAGGCTCAATACCCCGCGCAGGCTGATGCTGCCGGGCACCAGCATGATGATGCCGGGCAGCCTCACGATGGCACCGGGGCGCTGCACCACGCGACCGAAGAGGTTGCCGGCCGCGGCCAGCGCCATCGCCGCCAGGAAGATGCCGACCGGGCCGCCCCATTGCTGGCCGCCGTACCGGGAAATGGCATAACCGGCCAGCGAGGCGGCCATCACCCACGGATAATCGCGCCACGCGGCGCGGAACAGCATCGCGAAGGCGAACGACGCCAGCACCACCGAGCCCCATTCCACCCATTCCGGCTGCGGCCGCAGCGCGCGTATCTGCGGCTCCAGCCCCAGCAGCCGGGTAATGGTCACCGCGATCATCGCGCCGACGGTGAGTTTCATGATCGTGGTCAGCGCGCCGGCGAAGCGCGCCGTGCCCGATACCCAGTGCTGGCTGGTCAGCTCGTTGACCGCGTTGGTCAGCGTCATGCCCGGCACCAGCACCACCAGTGCGGCGATGATCACCGAGTTCTGGTTCAGCGGGCCGATGAAAGTGGCCACCAGCACCACCACGAAACCGGCCAGCATCGCGGCCAGCGCTTCGCCGGCCTCGCGGGTGGCGACGCGGCGGTCGGCATAGAACAGCAGCACGCCGATCAGCAGCCCGGTGATGCCGGCGGTGACCACGTCCAGCCACGGCAGCCGCCACATGCCCGCCACGCCGGCCGAGCCGAGGCCGAAGGACAGCAGCATCTGCGTGTTGTCGCGCCAGGTCGGGTCGCGGTCGAGCTGGCGCAGCGCGGTGTGGCCCTGGGCGATGCTCATCTGCCCGCTGGCCACCGCATCGGCGATCTGGTCGGCCATCGCCAGCTTGTGCAGGTTGTTGTCGCCCGGCCCGAGCCGGATCACGCGGGTGATGTCGCTGGAACCGATGGCCTGGGTCGGGTCGCTGAAACTCAGGATCAGGCCGGTCGGGTTCGACCACGGTTCGCAGTCCAGGTCCAGTTGCTGCGACAACCCCACCACCGCCGCTTCCAGCCGCTGCGCGGTGGTGCCGTAGCTGTGCAGGCGGCCTGCGATCTCCGAGACGAATGCCACGCGCTGGGCGTAGGTGGCACGGTTGGGAAGAAGGGCGGTCGGGTCGGCGGACATGCGCGCTAGTATCACCCGGAAGCGGCCGCCGTACTCGCCCGCAGACAACGGAATGACAGGTTATGCTCGGCCACGGATGCCCGCGATGAAACAGCCCCGACCGCCCCATTGCGCGATGGACCCCGATGCCGACGGCCAGCTCAGGTTGTCCGGCAACTGGACGCTGTCCACCGCGCTGCAGTCGGCGCAGCTGCTGCGCGCGCTGGACACCTCGCCGCAAACGCTGGATGCGCGTGGCATCGAGCAGCTGGATTCGGCCGGCGTGCTGCAGCTGTTGCGCTTCGCGCACCGCGCCGGGCTGCCCGACGAGGCGCTGCTGTTCCGCGATGACCACCGCGCGCTGGTCTGCACCATCGAGGAAGTGGCCGACGAACGCCCCAAGCCGCAGCGCGACTACGGCGTGGCCGCGGCGCTGGAGCGGCTGGGCCGCTCGATGCACGCCATCGGCGGCAACGTCGTGGTGCTGCTGGGCTTCTTCGGCGAGAACCTGGCCAAGCTGGCGCGGCTGCTGCGCCAGCCGCGGCGCCTGCGGCTGACCGCCACCGTGCACCAGATGGAGGAAGTGGGGCTGGACGCGGTGCCGCTGATCGCGCTGCTGTCCTACCTGGTCGGCGCGGTGATCGCCTTCCTCGGCTCCACCATCCTGCGCGACTTCGGCGCGGAAATTTACGTGGTGGAGCTGGTCAACATCGCCTTCCTGCGCGAGTTCGGCGTGCTGCTCACCGCCATCGTGCTGGCCGGGCGCACCGCCAGCGCCTTCACCGCGCAGATCGGCGCGATGAAGGCGCGCGAGGAGATCGACGCCATCCGCACCCTCGGCCTGGACCCCGTCGACCTGCTGGTGCTGCCGCGGGTGCTGGCGCTGCTGGTGATGCTGCCGCTGCTGACCTTCATCGCGATGATCGCCGGCCT
Source organism: Stenotrophomonas daejeonensis (assembly GCF_001431505.1). Taxonomy (GTDB): domain Bacteria; phylum Pseudomonadota; class Gammaproteobacteria; order Xanthomonadales; family Xanthomonadaceae; genus Stenotrophomonas; species Stenotrophomonas daejeonensis. Next base: position 23,521 of record NZ_LDJP01000062.1, on the reverse strand, counting down.
GGCCGGCGGCGTCACCGTCGGCGCGTTCGACCTCGGCATCCCGCCGCAGATGTACATCGCGCGCATGCACGAGACGATGGAGGCCCGGCACTTCCTCGTCGGCCTGTCCAAGGCGCCGGTGTTCGCGATCATCATCGCCCTGATCGGCTGCCTGGAAGGGCTGAAGGTGGAAGGCACCGCGCAATCGGTGGGCGAGCGCACCACCTCCAGCGTGGTGCAGACCATCTCGCTGGTCATCATTCTCGACGCGCTGGCGGCGTTGTGGTTCATGCACATGGACTGGTGATGATGAAGCCGGGAACGGGGAACGGGGAACGGGAAATGGAGGACGCCGCTGCTCCGGCGAAGACCGGGGCTGCCACCGTTCCCGATGGCGACGACGCCGTCATCAAGGTGCGCGGGCTGGTCAACCGCTTCGGCAGCCAGACCGTGCACGACGGGCTTGACCTGGACGTGCGCCGCAGCGAGATCCTCGGCGTGGTCGGCGGCTCGGGCACCGGCAAGTCGGTGCTGATGCGCTCCATCCTCGGCCTGCGCCGGCCCGATGCCGGCCGGATCGAGGTGCTGGGCAAGGACGCGCGCTCGGAGGAGCCCGCCGCGCGCCTGCACATCGAGCGCAACACCGGCGTGCTGTTCCAGGACGGCGCGCTGTTCTCCTCGCTCACCGTCGGCGAGAACGTGCAGGTGCCGCTGAAGGAGCACTACCCGGAACTGCCGGAAGCCTGGCACTACGAGCTGGCGCTGCTGAAGGTGAAGCTGGCCGGGTTGCCGGCCGACGCCATCAACAAGCTGCCCTCGCAGCTGTCCGGCGGCATGCGCAAGCGCGCCGGGCTGGCGCGGGCGTTGGCGCTGGACCCGCCGCTGCTGTTCCTCGACGAACCCACCGCCGGCCTCGACCCGATCGGCGCGGCCGCCTTCGACCGGCTGATCAAGGCATTGCAGGAAGCGCTGGGCCTGACCGTGTTCCTGATCACCCACGACCTGGACACGCTCTACGCCATCTGCGACCGCGTGGCGGTGCTGGCCGACCACAAGGTGATCGCCTGCGCGCCGCTGCCGGACATCGAACGCCTCGACCACCCGTGGATACGCGAATATTTCCACGGCCCGCGCGCGCGGGCGGCGCGTGAAAGCGGGGAACGGGGAACGGGGAAACGGGAATGAACCGCTCCCGTTGCCTCGCCACCACCGCACCGCTGGAATACTCCGAACACCTGCCCGCCGCAGGTGTGGGGCTTGCCCCACACCGAGCCATCCCGATAACGCCCCATGCGGGGCAAGCCCCGCATCTACTAAACCTGACCCATTCCCGGCCGTGACCCCATGGAAACCAAAGCCAATTACGTCCTGATCGGAGCCTTCACCCTCATCGTCGGGCTGGCGCTGCTCGGCTTCGGCCTGTGGGCGGCCAAGTATTCCTCCGACCGCACCTGGCAGGAGTACCGGGTGGTGTTCGACGAAGCCGTCACCGGCCTGTCGGTGGGCAGCCCGGTGCAATACAACGGCATCGCCGTCGGCTCGATCACCGAGCTGACGCTGGCGCCGGACGACCCGCGCAAGGTCATTGCCAAGGTGCGGCTGAACTCCACCACCCCGGTCAAGACCGACACCCGCGCCAAGCTGGCCATCACCAGCCTCACCGGCCCGTCGATCATCCAGCTCAGCGGCGGCAGCCCGCAGGCGCCGGCGCTGACCACCGCCAGCCGCGAGCCGGTGCCGACCATCCTGACCACGCCCTCGGCGCTGCAGAACATCACCGACGTGGCCAACCGCGTGGTCGAGCGCATGGACGAACTGCTCAGCGACGACAACGTGGACCGCATCTCCAACACCCTGGCCCACCTGGAAACCATCAGCGGCGGGCTGGCCGACCGCGACCAAGGCACCCAGGCGCTGCTGGTCGAGGCGCGCGACGCCGCGCGCAACCTCAACACCACCCTGGCCACCGCCAACGGCACCCTCCAGCACCTGGACCAGAACATCGTGCGGCAACTGCCGGCCACGCTGGAAAAGCTCGACGCCAGCCTGGGCAAGCTCGACTCGGCCGCCGGCAACGCCGACGCCATCCTTGGCGAGAACCGCGCCGCCATCAACAGCTTCGCCAACGACGGCCTGGCCCAGCTCGGTCCCACCCTGACCGAGCTGCGCGGGCTGATCCGCGACCTGCGCCGGGTCAGCGACCGCCTCGAAAACAACCCCGCACGCTACCTGCTCGGCCGCGATGCCCCCAAGGAGTTCGAACCGAAATGAAGCGCTCCCTGCCGACACGCCTGTTCGCCCCGTTCTGCCTGCTGGCCCTGGCCGGCTGCTCGTTGCTGGCCAGCAACGACCGCCACCCCATCACGATCTACGCGCCGCAGGCGCGCATCAGCGCCGACCCGGCCTGGCCGCAGGTGGAATGGCAGCTGGCCATCGCCAAGCCGGCCGCGGCGCGGATGGTGGACAGCCCGCGCATCAACGTGCGCCCCACCCCTGCGGAACTTGAGGTCTACCGCGGCGCAACCTGGTCGCAGCCAGCCACCGACATGCTGGAGGACGCGCTGCTGCGCGGCTTCGAGGATTCCGGCCGCATCGCCGCGGTGGCGCGCATCGCCAGCGGCATCCGCGCCGACTACAAGCTGAGCATCGACCTGCGCCGTTTCGAGTCGGACTACGCCGGCAACGCGCATCCGGCGGCGACCATCGAACTGAACGCCAAGCTGATCCACAGCCTCAACCAGCGCGTGGTGGCCTCGCGCACCTTCCTGCTGGCCGAACCGGCCGCCGGCACCGAGGTGGCCAGCGTGGCGGCGGCATTCGAAACCGCGCTGGGCAGGACCACCACCGAACTGGTCGGCTGGACGCTGGCCGCCGGGCAGGCCGACTGGCAGGCCAGCGCCGACCGGCGCTGAACCGGCGGGCAAGTCCCCGCGCTCATTCCGCCGCCGTCCACTGCGCATGCCACGCCGCATACGGCGTGTTCTTCACCAGATGGCGGTTGTAGTCCGGCGCGCCATCGTCCCACCAGACCGGGCCACGCTCGCCGAGCGCACGCTTGGCGGCATCGACCGCCGCACCGGCGCGCGCCAGCGCCTCGCGGTCGCCTTGGCGGCGGGCCAGACCCACCTCCCGTCGCGCCGCCATCAACTGCCGCACCCATGACTGGCGCTGCGCCTCCGGCAGATGCGGGTTGGCGGCACGCCACAGCCGCCCGCGCACCACCAGATAGCGGCCATCGGGCGTGTGCGGTGGGGACGGGGCCATGCGGCGGCTCTCACGGTTGGAAAAGAACCGCGACGATCACCGCCCACGCGTGCATGCCGCGTCGATGCCCTCGCCACCGGCGTGCATGCCATGCATCAGGTCAGTGCCGACGTGGATTCATAGGGCAACGGCTGCAGGCCAAGCCCGGCGATGGCCGGGCCGGCGACCTCCAGCACCTCCGGTTCGCCATCGACCACGACCAGGATGTTGCCCGCCTCGATCTCGTCGTCGAACGCCTGCCGCACCGGGTCGGGCACGGTCGCGCCCAGCAGCGCCGCCGCCAGGCTGCCGACCAGCGCCCCGGCCACGCCGACGGCCGCCGCGCCAGCCAGGGTGATGCCCAGCGGCGGCACCGCCACGGCGACCAGCCCCGCCAGCAGGCCGGTGGCCGCGCCATAGCCGGCACCGCGGCCGGCGGCGGTGATCAGGTCGGTGTCGGCCATCTTGCGCTTGTCGGGGATCACGTATTTCTCGATGTCCGAGCGCGCCACCAGCAGGATGTCGTCGTTGTCCACGCCGGCACGGCGCGCGGCCACCACCGCCGCCTCGGCCATCGGCAGGCTGGATGCACTGAATACATGCCGCTTCTTCATGGCGATATCTCCTTCAGTCGGATACGCCGCCAGCGGGCGGCTGTCGCGCCGGATTGGCCCTGCACGCGGTTGTTGCTGCACCTGGCCGGTATTGGGGTGGCGGATCATCACGCAGTCTCCCTCCGCGACGCGACACCTGCCGCACACCCAGCCTCCACCGGCAGCGGTTAGGGCGGCGTGGCCTTGCGTGGCGGAATGGATACAAAGATGACCGCGTGCCCACTGCGGAAAGGTCGGTTCTTCTCGTCAACCGCGGGAAACGCACGTCCGCCGGGGCCGCCCTTGGGGAGCCCCGTAGGTGCCGGGCTTGCCCGGCACGGGGCTTCACCGGGAAAGCCCCATGCGGGGCGAGCCCCGCATCTACAGGAACACCCGGTCCCATGCGTGCCACGCCACCGCCATTGCTCCGGGCATGATTCCCGCGCCCGGGCAAAGAACCGGGATTCCTTGCCACGGGCAAGGCACGAACCCGCGCAAACCCGGGCGCTGCCGCTACCCTAGCTTCATCACGACACCATCCCGTGCCCTGCCCGTCCCCCAATGAACACCGACCACCGCGTCCAAGGCCTCGACAACGACGAGGTGCCCGCCGACTGGCCCGCGATCAGCGAACGCGAGGTCGCATGGCTGCGCGGGCGATTCCCGCAGCTTGAAGGCGCCGGCGCCGCGCTGTGGCACAGCCCGCGCCCGATGTCGGCGGCCGCCATCGTCGAGGGCACGGCGGGGCAGGTATTCATCAAGCGCCATCACCACGGCGTGCGCAACGCGGCGAGCCTGGCCGAGGAGCATCGCTTCATCGCCCACCTTGCCGGCGCGGGCGTGCCGGTGGTCGAGGTGCTGCGGGATCGCGACGGCGCCACCACCGTCGAGCATGGCGACTGGACCTATGAACTGCATGCCGTGGCCGACGGGCAGGACCTGTACCGCGACGTCCCCTCGTGGACGCCGCTTGCCGAGCACGACCAGGCACGGGAGGCCGGCAGGATGCTGGCCATGCTGCACCGGGCATCGGCGAGCTACGGCGCTCCGCAGCGCAGTACTCACATGCTGGTCGCGCGCGACGACCTGATCCGCGCCGCCGCCCCGATCGCACGGCTCGAACACGACTTCGGCGAACGCCCGGCGCTGGCCGACTACCTGTCGCGCAAGCCGTGGCGGGACGCCCTCCGGCAGACCGTGCTGCCGTGGCACGCGGGCCTGCACCAGCGCCTGCAGGCCGAACCGCGGCTGTGGGCGCACAACGACTGGCACGTCTCCAACCTGCTCTGGCACCGCGAAGGCGATGCCATGCACGTGGCGACCGTGCTCGATTTCGGCCTGGCCTCGCCCACCAGCGCCCTGTTCGACCTGGCCACCGCGATCGAGCGCAACGCGGTGGCGTGGCTGGAGCTGGAACGCGGCATGCAGGCCGTGCATGTCGATACCGCGCTCGCCCTGCTCGACGGCTACCGGCAGGTACGGCCGCTATCCGCCGCGCAGGTACACCTGCTGGCCGACCTGCTGCCGGTGGTGCATTTCGATTTCGCACTGTCGGAGGTCGAATATTTCCACGGCGCCACCGGCTCGACCGCGAACGCCGACGTGGCGTGGCACACCTTCCTGCTGGGCCACGCCGAATGGTTCGGCACCCACGCCGGGCAGGCCTTGCTGGCCGCGCTGCACGCCGCCGCCTGAACGCGCACGCGGGGCAAATCCGTACCGTTTATGGTCAAATACGCCCCTGAAGCGGGGGTGCCTGACCAGTCAGGCTGAGAGAGTCCCTTGGAACCTGATCCGGTTTGCACCGGCGTAGGGAGCTTTGAGCAGCAGGCACACCGCCTTCGTGGCCGGTCGCGCATGCGCGCCTTCGCTTCGTCTCCCCCACCGGCCGATGACGAACCGAATGAACCGCTGCTACCGAATCCCGCTGCTGACCGCCGCCCTGGGCGCGGCACTGCCGCTGCATGCCAGCACCCCCGAAACCGACGCCAACGACACCCAGGCCCGCTCCACCACCGAGCTGGCCGCCGTGCGCGTGCAGGCCAGGCAGCCCGGCGCCAGGGACACCCAATCCAACAGCTTCGGCAGCGGCGACTGGAAGAACACCCCGGCCTCGGTCAGCGTGCTGGACCGCAGCCTGCTCGACAGCCGCCACGTGCGCACGCTGTCCGAACTGGCCAGCAACGACGCCTCGCTGGGCGACAGCTACGCGCCGGTGGGCTACTACCAGAACATCGCCATCCGCGGCTTCGCGCTGGACACCGCCACCGGCTACCGCTTCAACGGCCTGACCATTGCCGGCGAACAGCGGCTGGCGCTGGAGAACGTGCAGCAGGTGGAAATCCTCAAGGGCGAAGCCGGCCTCGCCGCTGGCGTGATCGCCCCCGGCGGCGTCATCAACTTCGTCGGCAAGCGCCCGGCCGAAGTGCGCAGCGTCACCCTCGGCACCGATTCGGAAGGCTCGCGTCACGCCGCCGTGGACGTGGGCCACTGGCTGACCCCGCGCATCGGCCTGCGCTTCAACGCCGCATGGGAAGACGGCAACTCGTATGTCGACCATGCCGACGGCCGCCGCAATTTCTATTCGCTGGCCAGCGACTGGCTGCTCGGCGAGCACGGCAAGCTGGAAGTGGACGCCAACTACCAGACCAGCGCGCAGCGCTCGGTCTCGGGCTACCAGCTGCTGGGCGCCACCGCCCTGCCGCGCGACGTGGACCGCAAGCAGATGCTCGGCTACCAGCGCTGGCAGCAGCCGGTGGGCATCGACAGCACCAACATCACCGCCCTGCACACCTACGACTTCAGCCCGGCGTGGCAATCGCGCGTGTCGGCCAGCCACAGCCGCTCGGTGATCGACGACAACGTCGCCTTCGCCTATGGCTGCTACTACGCAGAGTCCTGCTGGGACGGCAGCGTGCCGGGCAACTACTTCGCGCCCAACGGCGACTACGACATCTACGACTACCGCAGCCCGGACGACACCCGCCGCAACCAGCAGCTGCGCGCCGAACTGCGCGGCCGCTTCGCCACCGGTGCGGTGGACCATCAGCTCGTGACCGGCGCGGATTACTTCCGCCGCAGCGTGGACAAGCGCCGCAACGTCAACGAATACGTCGGCACCGCCAACATCCACGACAGGGAAGTGCCGCAGTTCGATCCTTCCCCACTGGAACCCGGCCCCTCCGTGCGCCGCCTCGACAGCCGCCAGAAAGCCCTCTTCGTGCTGGATCGGGTGAGCTTCGCCGACAACTGGCAATGGCTGGCCGGCGGCCGCTTCGTGCAGCTGGACGAACGCGCATGGGACAAGCGCGGCAACCCCGAGCGCGAGAGCCGCGTGTCGCGCTTCCTGCCGCAGACCGCGCTGATCTGGAGCGCGACCGGCCAACTCAACGTGTATGCCAGCTACGTGCGCGGCATCGCGCTCGGCCAGGAGGCGCCGTTCTGGACCAGCAATGACGGCAACTTCCTGCCTTCGGTGCTGTCGCGCCAGATCGAAGTGGGCGCCAAATACATACCATTGGATTCCCTGACGCTGGGCGCCGCACTGTTCCGCATCAGCCGGCCGTTCCAGTACGCCAGGCCTGACGACAGCGACTACGGCTACACCTTCGTGCAGGAAGGCCAGCAGACCCACACCGGCCTGGAACTGAGCGCGCAGGGGCGTATCACCGAGCGCCTGCAACTCACCGCCAGTGCCAGCGTGCTGCGGGCACGCGCGCACGATACCGGCACGCCGGCCTACGAAGGCCACCCGCTGGTCAACGTGCCGACCACGCGCGCAAGCCTGCATGCCGACTACCAGCTGCCGTTCGCCCCCGACCTCGGCATCACCGGCGGCTGGCGCTACGCCTCCTCCAACGTCGCCACCGTCGATGGCCGCGTGCGCGCGCCCGGCTACAGCGTGGTGGACGCCGGCCTGCGCTTCCGGCACCAGCTGCAGGGGCACGCGCTGGACTGGAACCTGTCGGTGGACAACGTCTTCAACCGCTTCTACTGGCGCGACACCGGCAGCAGCGCCGGCGACTACTACCTGTTCCCCGGCGCCCCGCGGCAGGCGCGCCTGTCGGTGACCATCGCGCTATGAACCCCGCGATTCTGGAATGGTCAGCCGTCGCCTTCAGCATCCTCGGCGTATGGCTGATGGCGCAGCGGCGGATGCTGGCCTGGCCGATCGGGCTGGTTTCCGTCGGCCTGTACGCATTGGTGTTCTTCGAGGCCCGGCTGTATTCGGACACCCTGCTGCAAGGTGCCTTCGCCGCGTTCCTGCTCTATGGCTGGATCAACTGGCACCGGCAGGACAAGCCCGACGGCCGCGTCGTCATCGCACCACTGCCGTTCGGCGAATGCATCCGCGACCTCGGCCTCGGCATGGCCTTCGGCCTCGCGCTGGGCGCAGCCATGCACAGCTATACCGATGCCGCCCTGCCGTGGCTGGACGCGATGCTCGCCGCGCTCAGCCTGGTCGCGCAGTGGTGGCAGGCCCGCCGCCACACCGCCGCGTGGTGGCTGTGGATCGTGGTGGATGTGGTCTACGTGAGCATGTATGTGGTGAAGTCGCTGCATGTCACCGCGGGGTTGTACCTGCTCTTCATCGGGCTGGCAGTGATGGGGTTGCGGGCATGGAGCAATGCTGGCAAAGGCCTGAAGCCAGCAATTGATTGAACCCCCGCAAGCGTGGCGCAAGCCGCGGGTATTTGCGAAAGTGGTCCGCAGAGGGAAGCCCTGCCCTTCCCTCCGCACCACCATTCCAGCGGAGAACCAGGTCGAAATGCGCTACAGACTTTCGGGTGGGGTGATCCTGCTGCTGCACTTCTTCGTGATGGCTCCAATCAGCGTCACCTATGGCCGCATAGACGGCTGGGCATGGCTGCCGCCCGCGCTATATGCCATAGGGGCCTTGTCCATGTGGATGTTTTCGCTCCCCGGTGCCAAACGCGGGCTGATCTCCTCCACTTGGCGCCATTTCTACCTGTTCAAGATGTTCCACCAGCACGGCTTCAGGGACATGGGGCACGCAAGGCGCGGGGACTGGGACCGATATGGAAGGTCCTCCCGCATCGTGGTTCACGCCATAGGCCTGCTTCTCACCCTATCGGTCATGGCAATGAGCAACGCAGGAAGCGATCTTTTCTGGCAATCCCTTCTACTTGGTGCCTCGTTTGCCCTCGGCATCGAAGCCGGCTTTCTGTTCTTCAAGTCGGGGGATGCGCGCAGGGGCAGAGGCTAGCTTGAGGCCCATGAGCCAGACGCCAGCCAACCCGGGGGCGGCTGGAGTCAATGAAGATCGCCAGTCGCATTCATGCGGCGTGGAAAGCGATAGATGATTGCAAGCCGGGAACCAATCGGCTCCGCCTTTTCATCCTGCCGGAACCGTCTCGAGTTCTGCCCCTTCGGCCACGATGCGGTATTCCACCGACGACACCGCCAAGCCCTTGCCGTCCTCACGCATGTGCTCGACCTGCTCGGGCGCAAGCTCCTTGCGCGACAGCACGCCAACCACCTCGGCACGACCACTGCTGTCCTTGGGGATCAGGAACGCATGGTCCTTGAACATCACCCGCGCCGTCTGGCCGTTGTCCTCCAGCACCATCCAGCACTCTTGCGCCTGGCAAACATCGGTGATGCGGCCACTGTAACGCTGCGGCTTGCCGGCATGCTGGTCGAACGCAGCGACCGCCTCGGACACCGGGATCACTGCCGTAGCGAGCAACGGCGCACCATAGCGGGTAGGCTCGCCGGCATAAGCGAAGCTGGTTGAAGCCAGTAGCAAGGCGGGGAGAAGGACGCGGCGCATGGGGGGCTCCAGCGAATTGAGGATGTAGAGGCGAGAATACGCCGGTCCACGCAACTTCCGCCAAACCCGCGACAATCCCCCTGGAAATTTTCTTCCTACATACGCATGCTTGCGCACATGGCGGACTTCCTAAGCCCCACCGAACGCAGCGAGAGGATGGCCCGGGTTAGGGGACGGGACACCAAGCCAGAACTGTTCGTAAGAAAAGCCCTACACGCCGAAGGGTTCAGGTTCCGGGTGAACGTCGCGAACCTCCCTGGACGCCCTGACATCGTTATGCGAAGATACTCCACCGCTATCTTCGTGCATGGCTGCTACTGGCACTCCCATAGCTGCCAGAAAGGACGCATACCTAGCACGAACCCCGCGTTTTGGGAAAAAAAATTCCTGACCAACAAGCGCAGGGACGTGCGCGTGGCCCAAGCACTCCGGGGCCAAGGCTGGCACGTATACGTTGTATGGGAATGCCAGCTAAGGACCATCGCGGGCAGGGAGCGGACCATCAAGGCCTTGGCGAAGCGCATACGTCGCAACCAGCGAGACGGCGCCTAGCCAGTATTTGCCAATTGCATATTCAGGAGATCTTCCCGTGGTTAAAAGGACCCTCAAGGTCATGGACCTATTCGCAGGATGCGGTGGCCTTTCCCTCGGCCTTGAGCAAGCGGGCTTCACCCCGGTTTTCGTAAATGAACTAAACGACGATGCCCGTCGCACCTATATCCAGAATCGTCAAGAAAGGCATGAGTGGCTGGCGGAATCAGGCTTCAGCACCGCCGATGTCAAGGGGATGGTATTGGAGAAAAAATTCCTACCCGCACTGGAGAAACGGCTAGCAGGAACGTTTGGAATCCAGCACGGCGAGCTAGACCTGCTGGTCGGCGGCCCGCCATGCCAGGGATTTTCCGGGATCGGGCACCGGCGGTCATATTCCGTGGACAAGGAGCAGCTACCGTCGAACCACCTATACCAAGACATGGCGGCGATCATCCACAGGATGCGGCCGCGGGCGTTTCTTTTCGAGAACGTCCGTGGCCTCTTGAACAGCAGATGGACCGAATCAGGGCAAAAGGGGGAAATCTTCAGGGACATCCTCGGCACGTACCAGGACATACCCGGATATACCGTCGCGTACTCACTGGTATATGCGAAGGACTACGGGGTCCCGCAGAATCGTCCGCGCGTCCTCATGGTTGGCATACGTGACGACGTCCAGGCTTCCCTCACCCGCGAAGGCAATCCCGAGGACGCCATAGCCCGCGGCTACCTCCCTGCCCCGACCGAAGCCACCGCACCTGACCTTATCGACCTGCTCGGCGACCTAGTTGACCCTGACTATGAGAACGGAGGAGCCACGACCCAGTATCCAGCATCCGCGCGCACGGCCATCCAAAAGTCCATGCGCACGCCGCAGGAAGGTGGTCCTCCATACAAGAAGGGCGCTCCGCTTACGGAGCATGAATACAGCAAGCACAACGAACGCGTCATGGCAAAGTTTCGCGCGATGCATTCCAGTGGCGGCCATGTCCCGAGCGAGTTCCGCACCAAGAAATTCGCCCAGCGCTTGCTCCCGGCCCGCTGGGGCAAGGAAGGCCCGACCATAACCGCGACCTCCCTTGCGGATGACTACGTGCACTTTTCCCAGCCCCGCGTCCTGACCGTCCGGGAATGGGCGAGGCTCCAGATGTTCCCGGATTGGTACCGATTTGCTGGCAAGCGCACCACCGGCGGCATCCGGCGTGCGGGTAACCCCAGGGAGGGAATCTTCGACCGCGAGGTGCCCAAGTACACGCAGATTGGCAACGCGGTACCAGTTGGCCTCGCCAAGGCCGTGGGCGAGCACCTGAAGGCGCTACTATCCAAGGACTAGTACTGGTTCCCGAGGAAAGGATGCTATCCGCCGCCGACGTTTCCATCCAAGAAGTACTGCGTTATTTCACAAACAAGGGGCTAGACGTAGGCCTAGTCGTCCCTACCGCCACCGGCATGGCAAAGGGCATCATGGATGCCACCGGTAGCGTCAGGGATTTCCTGAAGGCGTCAGGGGTCCATGATTTCGACAAGCAAGAACAGGGTGGGGACCATAAGAAGCTCGTCCCCACCCGTATCGCTACCTCCGCAGGCATCGTCTCCACGACCACGAGCCTCTATCGACCAGTTACCAAGAAGGGAGACCCCCGCCTTTGGATCTATGGACTGGCACAGCATGCGGAACCGGGCAATGTCCTGGTACTCATTGCCGTCGGCAACAACGAACTTCTCGTGGTCAATGCGAGCAACGCGGGACTAGTCCCCGGAGTTTCTCCCCGGCACGGGGAGCGGCTCCGCATTGCGGACTGCACCGACATCGACCTTGAGGCGATACTTGCGCCGCTGCTTGCCGTATCCCGCACTGTTGCCGATGAGCTGCTTGCCCTCATACGGGGCATCTCCGGCCAATGGCATCGCGGTATCGCTGGCAAGCGGCGCGATACCGAGGTCGGGAGGCTACTTGAGGAACTGCTGGGCATCCGCACCAACAGTTCCCGCCTCCCCGACTACAAGGGAATCGAAATCAAGTCGGGCAGGAAAGGCGGGAAGAATCGGCAAACCCTCTTCGCGAAAGTCCCGGATTGGTCGATCAGCCACCTGAAGAGCAGTGCCGCGATCCTGGATACCTTTGGCTACCGACGTGCAACTGAAAAGTACGAAAGGCAGCTACGTTGCACTGTTTCCGCCCGTGTACCGAACAGCCAAGGCTTGTACCTTGAGTTCAGTCGGGACCAAGCCCTGTTGCACGAGAACAGCCAACACCCCAAGCATCCGCAAGTCGTCGCGTGGCGGATCGAAGACTTGAAGCAATCACTTGCAACGAAACATCCCGAAACATTCTGGGTAACTGCCGCCAGCCGCAAATCGGGCGATGCAGAGGAGTTCCGCTACGAGCATGTGCTGCACACGCGAAAACCCATGATCAACGCCCTACCCACACTACTGGAGTCCGGCATAGTCACCGTCGACCACCTGATCACGAAAGATCTCGATGGCCGGGTCAAAGAGCAAGGCCCCCTCTTCAAGATCTGGAAACGAGACATGGACTTGCTATTTCCTCCCGGCGAACTCCATACGTTCTAAGGAGTTATCTTCCCATTGCCCAAAACCGATGGACGCGCCTCCCGCACAAAATCAAGAAGGAAGGGCGGCCAAGCCGCCCTTCCTAATCTACGAAAACCAGATGACTGCCAGCACCGCAGGAAGTCCGACTCAAACCCCAACCGGGTTCGCCTTCTCCGGGTCGATGTTGTACTGCTTGATCGCCCGGGCAACATCCTTCGCCGTCATCTTCCCATCCTTCGCCAACGCCGCGATCGCGGCATGCGCGATGTAGTAACGGTCCACCTCGAAGAACCGACGCAGGTTGGCGCGAGTGTCCGAGCGGCCGAAGCCGTCCGTGCCCAGCACCGAGTAGGTCATCGGCACGAAGGCGCGGATCTGGTCGGCGTAGGCGCGCACGTAGTCGGTGGCGGCAATCGCCGGGCCCTGGCGGCCTTCCAGCAGTTCGGTGACGTAGGCCTTGCGCTGCTCGCCTTCCGGGTGCAGGCGGTTCCAGCGCTCGGCGTCGAAGCCGTCGCGGCGCAGTTCGTTGAAGGCCGGGCAGCTCCAGATGTCGGCGGTGACGCCGAAGTCCTTGTCCAGCAGTTCGGCCGCGGCGATGGCCTCGCGCAGGATGCTGCCGCTGCCCAGCAACTGCACGCGCAGCTCGCCCTTCTTAGGCTTGCCGGCGTCCTTGAGCAGGTACATGCCCTTGATGATGCCCTCGGCCGCGCCCTCCGGCATCGCCGGGTGGGTGTAGTTCTCGTTGAGCAGGGTGATGTAGTAGTACTCGTCGATCTGGTCTTCGAGCATGGCCTTGGTACCGTGCTGCAGGATCACGGTGACTTCGTAGCCGAAGGTCGGGTCGTAGCTGCGCACGTTGGGGATGCCGCCGGCCACGAGCTGGCTGAAGCCGTCCTCGTGCTGCAGGCCTTCGCCGTTGAGCGTGGTGCGGCCGGAGGTGCCGCCCAGCAGGAAGCCGCGGGTACGCATGTCCGCCGCCTGCCAGGCGAGGTCGCCCACGCGCTGGAAGCCGAACATCGAGTAGTAGATGTAGAACGGCAGCATCGGCACGTCGGACACCGAGTAGCTGGTGCCGGCGGCCATCCACGAGGCGATGGCGCCCGGTTCGCTGATGCCCTGCTGCAGCACCTGCCCGCTCTGGTCCTCGCGGTAGTACATCAGCTGGTCGGCATCGACCGGCTTGTACTTCTGGCCGTACGGGGCGTAGATGCCGATCTGGCGGAACAGGCCTTCCATGCCGAAGGTGCGCGCCTCGTCGGCGACGATCGGCACCAGCCGCGGGCCGATCTCCTTGTCGCGCAGGGTGATGTTCAGCGTCTGCACGAAGGCCATCGTGGTCGAGTAGGTGCGCTCGCCGGAATCCTTGAGCAGGCGCTCGTAGGTTTCCAGGCGCGGGGCGACGAACGACTTGCTGGCCTTGCGCCGGCGCGCCGGCAGGTAGCCGCCCAGTTCGGCGCGGCGCTGCTTGAGGTACTGCACTTCCGGCGAATCCGGGCCGGGGTTGTAGAACGGCACCTGGCCGTCCTTGAGCTGCTCGTCGGTGACCGGGATGTTGAAGCGGTCGCGGAAGTGGCGCACCGCCTCGTCGTCCAGCTTCTTGGTCTGGTGGGTCGGGTTGAGCGCCTCGCCGGCGCTGCCCATGCCGTAGCCCTTGACCGTCTTGGCCAGGATCACGGTGGGCTTGCCCTTGGTGTTCACCGCCTGGTGGTAGGCGGCGTACACCTTGTGCGGGTCATGGCCGCCGCGGTTCAGGCGCCAGATGTCGTCGTCGGACAGGCTGGCCACCATCGCCGCGGTCTCCGGGTATTTGCCGAAGAAATGCTCGCGGGTGTAGGCGCCGCCGAAGGCCTTGCAGTTCTGGTATTCGCCGTCGACGGTTTCCATCATCAGCTTCTTGAGGACGCCGTCGGTGTCCTTGGCAAGGAGCGGATCCCAGTACGAGCCCCACAGCAGCTTGATGACGTTCCAGCCGCCGCCGCGGAACACGCCTTCCAGTTCCTGGATGATCTTGCCGTTGCCGCGCACCGGGCCGTCCAGGCGCTGCAGGTTGCAGTTGACCACGAAGATCAGGTTGTCCAGGCCTTCGCGACCGGCCAGCGCGATGGCGCCGAGGGTTTCCGGCTCGTCGCTCTCGCCGTCGCCGATGAAGCACCACACCTTGCGGTCGCTCTTCTCGATCAGGCCGCGATGCTCCAGGTACTTCATGAACTGCGCCTGGTAGATCGCCGCCAGCGGGCCCAGGCCCATCGACACGGTCGGGGTCTGCCAGAAGTCCGGCATCAGCCACGGGTGCGGGTAGGAGGACAGGCCGCCGCCGTCCACTTCCATGCGGAACTTGTCCAGCTGCTGCTCGTCGATGCGGCCTTCGAGGAAGGCGCGGGCGTAGATGCCCGGCGAGCTGTGGCCCTGGATGAACAGCAGGTCGCCCGGGTGGTTCTCGCTGGGGGCGCGCCAGAAATGGTTGAAGCCCACGTCATAGAGCGTGGCGCCGGAGGCGAAGGAAGCGATGTGGCCGCCGAGGTCACCGGGCTTGCGGTTGGCGCGCACCACCATCGCCATCGCGTTCCAGCGGATGATCGAACGGATGCGCCATTCCAGCTCGGCGTTGCCGGGGCTCTTGGCCTCCAGCTGCGGCTCGATGGTGTTGACGTATTCGGTGGTCGGGGAGAACGGCAGGTACGCGCCCGAACGTCGGGTCAGCTCGACCATGCCTTCCAGCAGTTGATGCGCGCGCTCGGGGCCCTCGACATCGATAACGGCCTTCAACGACTCGATCCACTCCTGGGTTTCCAGTGGGTTCGGATCGTTGTTCAGCACCTCGTTCAACCAGTTCATTGTCGCTCCCAGTTACTGCACGCACGCGCGCGCTTGTTCGTTAGTTTCGAGCCGCAAAGTGTAACGCACCCGGTTGCCCGCAAAGCTGGCTACGCATACGTATGGAGGCTTGGAAAGCCGCTGTCCGCAAGACATCCGCGACAGGCCACGGACGCCATGCGGGGACAATCCGGGCACCCTGTCCGCAGCCGGCCGATGGCGATGAAGCACACCGTCCCGATGCCGCCGATGGCGCCGGCAGTTGGCCGACGAAACAGGCGGGACCACGGCATCGACTCCCCAAGCTGAACGGGACCCTTCATGGCTTGATTTCCGCATTGGCATTCCGCGCTTTTAGATATATCTTTTCTTCTACAAAAATCGATATATCTGAAAATGAAGAACACTGAATCCCATCATCATCACCACGCACATCCCTTCTTCCGCCCCGAAAGGCATCCCTTCCACCGGCCGCATGCCCGCGATGGCGTGGGCGCCGACGGTCTGCACCCGCACCATCGCGGGCACCACGCCGGCCGCATCCACTGCAGCGGCGAAGGGCATGGCGGCCCGCACCGGCGCGGCATGCGCATGCAGGGCGGCCACCGGGGCCACGGCGAACACGGCCACGGCGGCGCCCATCCCGGACACCGCGGCGGTGGCGGACGCGGGGGCCGCGGCGGCGATGGCGGCTCGCGCCGGCCGCTGGGCCGCGGCGACCTGCGCCTGCTGCTGCTGGCGCTGATCGAGCAACAGCCGCGCCACGGCTACGAGCTGATCCAGCTGATCGGCGAACTGTTCGGCGGCGCCTATGCGCCCAGCCCCGGCGTGGTCTACCCGACGCTGGCGCTGCTGGAGGACATGGGCCTGATCGCCGCCGAGCAGGACAGCAGCCGCAAGCGCTACGCCATCACCGACGCCGGCCGCGAGCAGATCGACGCCAACCGCGAAATGATCGATGCCGCGCAGGCCCGCACCCGCGACAGCGCCCGGCGCATGGCCAAGGCCACCATCCCGCCGCCGGTGCGCGAGGCGATGGAGCAGCTGAAGCGTGCGTTGCTGGATCGCCAGGGCCTGTGGACCGAAGAGGAAGCCGCACGCGTCGCACGCATCCTGATGCAGGCGCATGGCCGCATCGACGCCGACGATGCGACGGCCTGAGCCGGCCACCGCACCAACACCCGCCACGGCCGCTGGCCGTGGCGCTCCCGCATTCCCCACCCTGCGCAGGATTCCCGATGTCACGCCATGAAACCCGACTGGTCCGCCTCACGCCCCGCTTCCGCCACCTGCAGGTGCTGCGCAGCGAACGGCTGACGCCCAACATGCAGCGCATCGTCGTCGGCGGGCCGGCGCTGGAAGGCTTCGACAGCCGCTCCCCGGACGACCACGTCAAGCTGTTCTTCCCCAACGCCGAAGGCGAGTTCGTGCTGCCGGAACTGACCGAACACGGCCCGCGCTACCCGCAGGGCAAGCCGCCCTCGCCCGCCCGCGACTACACCCCGCGCCACTACGACGCAGCGGCCGGCGAGCTGGTGCTGGACTTCGTGCTGCACGGCGATGGCCCGGCCACGAGCTGGGCGGCCGCCGCCGCCCCCGGCGACGCGCTGGTGGTGGCCGGCCCACGCGGCTCGCACGTGGTGGCCGACGACTTCGATGCCTACGTGCTGATCGGCGACGAAACCGCGCTGCCGGCCATCGCCCGGCGGCTGGCGGAACTGCCCGCGCACGCCGTGGCCGAGGTGTTCGTCGAGATCCCCGAGGAAGGCGACCGCCAGCCGCTGGAAAGCACCGCGCAGGTCAACGTGACGTGGTTCGAGCGCAACGGCTTCGACGCGGCCGGCAGCACCCTGCTGGAGGACGCGCTGGTGGATTTCGAGGCGCCCGACGGCGATGCGTTCTACTGGATCGCGGTCGAGTCGCGGCGCGCGCGGCTGATGCGCAAGTTCGTCGAAGGCCACCTGCAGGTGCCCAAGGAATGGATCCGCGCCACCGGCTACTGGAAGGCCGATCCCGACGACGCGGAATAAGCGGCGGGATCGGCAAAGGACGAACCCGGGCTCACACGCCCAGGAAGCGGAACGGCGCGGTTTCCTCGAACTGCGCGTTGGCTTCGCCCGAATGGATGGTGCGCTGGTACTGGCCCAGGTCCAGCCGCCGGGTCCTGCCGGTTTCCGCAGAGAAATCGATCTTCTTCAGGTCCACCCAGAACACGTTGGGCGCCAACGCCGACTCGAAGAAATACAGCCTGCGCGTCTGGTCGGCCACGCTGCGCCAGCGCGTGGAGGCGATGTTCGGCTGGTCCGGCGTGGTGATGCCGTAGGGCACCGACACGTTGCGGATCACGCCGAAGGCCGAGGCGACGGATTCGACCGGGTCGGCGGACTTGGGGATCGCGTTGACGTAGAACGAGGCGCGCGCGAAGCGGTCGGCGGCGCGGTTGGTGCCCGGCAGCATCACCGTGCCGCCGATCGCCCGCCAGTATTCGTTCAACGCCAGCTGTTCCTCGAAGATCGGCGAGTTGGTCATCACCTGGTAGTCGCGGCCGTGGTGGATGACCTGCTTGCCCTTGATGTACTCGATGATGGCGCTGTCGCCGCTGGCATCGGACAGGGACAGGTGCAGCGTGGCCAGGCGCTGTTCGCCCGGCGGGCTGTCGGTGATCAGCGTGAACGGCTCGTCGGCCAGCGCCTTCACCGCCTCGTCGACGCTGGCGAAGTTGTCGAGCATGTACTGCGTCCACGCCGAGATGCTCAGGCCGGGCTTGCCGCTGTCGCGGTCCGGGTATTCCGATTCGGCCAGCCACAGCAGGTTGGCGACCAGCCCGGCCTCGTTCATGCCGTCGGTGATGGCGATGTCGTAGGCGCTGGCGACGACGCTGCCGTAGCGCGAGGTCCACCGCAGGGAGTTCGCGCCGGCCTCGCCGGTGCGCTGCATGCCGCGCGGGAACATCCACAGGTGGGTGCCGGTATCGACCTTGTAGTCCATCGAACGGCCGGTGATGACCTCGTTGCCGGCGCCTTGGTAGACGAAACGGGTGCAGGCGTCTGCCTGCTGGCCCAGGCCGCCGGCGACGAGGGCGATGCACGCCGCGATGATGGATTTCCCCGGATTCTTCATGGCTGCAAGCTCCCCTTCCGCCCTGTTTCGGTGATGGTTCCGGGCGACGCTAGGACAAGTGCCGTCCCGCAGCCGTGAACGCCCGCGCCGTTTCCCCCGTGCCGCGATGTGCGCCGCCGGCCCGGCATGCCCGGGGCCGTGGCTGCTATGCTTCCGGCGGTTCATCCGGTTGCCTGCCATGACCCCACGGTTCCCCCGCCATTTCCGTTCCTGCGCCAGCGCCGCGCTGCTCGCCGCGGGCCTGTCCGGCTGCCTGAGCACGCCCGGCCCCACCGTCGCCGGCGACGGCCAGTGCGATGCCTCGCAGTCGCAGTGGGCGGTAGGCGAGCCCGGCAACGAGGCGAACATGCGCCGGCTGTCGCGCGAGAGCGGCGCCGGGCTGGTGAACCCGGTCGGCCCGACCACGGTCGTCTCCCGCGATTTCCGCCGCGACCGCCTGCGCGTGTACCTCGACGCCGGCAACACCATCACCGCGGTGCGCTGCGAATAAGCCAAGCGGCAGGCAAAGAAACGACGTTCCCTGGCACCCCAACGAGCAACGCCGTTGCAGGTGCCGGGCTTGCCCGGCACGGGGCTCATCGGGAAAGCTTCATGCGGGGCAAGCCCCGCATCTACAAGATGCCTCGTAGGTGCCGGGCTTGCCCGGCACGGGAGCTCCCCTGGTAATGCCCCATGCGGGGCAAGCCCCGCATCTACGGACATGCCCTCGCACTCCAACAGACGTGTCGATGCGACAATCGCGCCCGGTCACGGTGAAACAGGCGATGGCGTGGGCAAGCTGACGATGGCGGGACTGGAAGCCCTGCGCGAGCGCATGGCCGCGGACGCGCACTGCGACACGGCGCTGGCCGGCTTGGCCCGAACGCAGGCATTGCGCGAGCCGCTGCGTGCGTTGGTGCGCGCGCAGCACCTGCTGCTGCAGGCCGAACATGACGTCGACCAGGTGACGGACGTGCTGCGCCGCGACCAGAAGTACGCGCCGGCGGGACGGCCGTCGATACACATCGTGCAGCTGCGCAAGCAGCAGGCCGCGGCCCGGCAGGTCATGCTGGTCGCGCGCCAGCGGTTGGCGCAGGCCGCGCAGACGTTCGTGCAGGCCAGCGGCTTGCCGGTGAAAGCCGGGCAAACGCCCAGCACTGCCGCCGCCGCGTGGCTGCAATCACTGGGCTGAGGCACGGCAGCCGGGCCATGCACCCACGGAAAGCAGAAGGCCCGCCAATGGCGGGCCTTCGTGCATCGGCAATTGCCGGGCTTACTCGGCCTTCGGGATCGACGCCTCGGTGGTGATGCGCACCTTGACCTCGTCGCTCACCGCCGGCGCATAGGCACCCACGCCGAAATCGCTGCGCTTGAGCGTGGTGGTGGCATCGAAGCCCACCGACGGCACCTTCATCATCGGGTGTTCGCCGGCGCCGTTGATGGTCACGTCCAGCGTCACCGGCTTGGTGATGCCCTTGACGGTCAGGTCGCCGGTGACGGTGAGCTTGTTGGTGCCGGCCGCTTCCACCCTGGTGCTCTTGAAGGTGGCGGTCGGGAACTGCGCCGCGTCGAAGAAATCGGCGCTGCGCAGGTGCTCGTCGAACTTGGCGGTGAAGCTGTTCAGGCCCGACAGCGGCAGGGTCACTTCCACGCTGGACTTGCCCACGTCGTCGGCGTCGTAGACCAGGGTGCCGTCGGCATCGCCGAAGTGCGCGCTCGGGTTGGAATAGCCCATGTGGTTCCACTGCACCAGCACGTCGGTGTGGCTGGGATCGAGCTTGTAGGTGCCGGACGCCACCTGGAAGGCCTCGGCTTCGGGAGCGGCGGCGGTTTCGGCCGGCGCGGCGGTGGCCGCATCGACGGCGGCGGCCGGTTCGGCCGGCTGGGAGCAGGCGGCGATGGCGGCGGCCAGGGCCAGCGGGAGCAGCAGTTTCATGGTCTTCATCGGTCTCTCCGGTACGGGGCTGGATGGGTGGAGGAAGGTGCGGGGTTCAACAGGGCCGGCATCCACTGGCGGCGCCGGGTGCGGCAATCAGGCGATGCGCGCGGCCTCGTCGAAGGACAGCCGCGGCAGGCGCGGGAACACGCCGGCAGGGTCGCCGTAGCCGAGGTTGACGAGGAAATTGGACTTGATCGCGGTGCCGGCGAAGAAGGCCTCGTCGACCTTGGCGTTGTCGAAGCCGGACATCGGGCCGGCGTCCAGCCCCAGCGCGCGCGCGGCCAGGATCAGGTAGCCGCCCTGCAGGCTGCCGTTGCGGAACGCGGCCTCGTGGCGGCCTTCGCGCGGGCCGTCGAACCAGCTCTTGGCGTCGGTGTGCGGGAACAGGTACGGCAGCTTCTCGTGGAAATCCAGGTCGAAGCCGACGATGACGGTGACCGGCGCGGCCATCGTCTTGGCCAGGTTGCCCTCGGACAGCGCCGGCGCCAGCTTCTGCTTGGCCTCGGCCGACTTGACGAACACGAAGCGCGCCGGCGTCGCGTTGGCCGCGGTCGGGCCCCACTTCAGCAGCTCGTACAGCGCGTGCAGCTGGCTGTCCTCGACCGGGCGGTCCTGGAAGGCATTCTGGGTACGGGCGGTGCGGAACAGCTGGTCGAGCGCGGCATCGTCGAAAACGTCGGACATGGAAACTCCAGGGCGAATGGGCTGCGGCCGTGGCATTGCGCGATGAAGGCCGCAACAATGGCACAACGAACAAGTGGCCGCAGTGTAAGGGGCCACGACCGCTGCAACCCCAGGCCCGATTGAAACGAATCAATGCCACACGCAGAACAATCGACACTTCCCTGGACGATTACCGACGGCCGCGCCGGCAACCTGCGCCAGGCCGTGGCGCTGGCATCGGCCTTGCGCCTGGGGGGGCAGCAGCGCCTGCAACTGCAGCCGCGCGCACCGTGGCGCTGGCTGGCGCCACGGTGGCTGCCCGGCGCCGCGCAGGGCTACGGGGAAGGCTTCGCGCGGCTGGCGGCGAACCCGCCGGCGCTGGCGATCGGCTGCGGGCGGCAGGCCGCCGGCGCGTTGCGCGTGCTTGGCCGGCGCGGCACGCACACCGTGCAGATCCTCGACCCGCGCATCACCCCGCGCCACTGGCAACTGCTGGTGGTGCCCGAGCACGACCGCCTGCGCGGCGGCAACGTGCTCACCCTGCTCGGCAGCCTGAACCCGGTGAACGACGAATGGCTGGCCTGCGGCCGCGCCGCGTTTTCCAGCTTCGAGCAGTTGCCCGGCCCGCGCACCGCGCTGCTGGTGGGCGGGCCCACCGAGCATGCGCCGTGGCGCGAGCAGGAGATCGCGCCCTTGCTGGCCGAGCTGGCCGCATGCATCCGCGGCGAAGGCGGCAGCGTGCTGGCGACCACCTCGCGGCGCACCCCGCGCGCGGTGACGCAGGCGCTGCTGCGCGCCTTCGACGATGTCCCCGGCGTGATCTGGAGCGATGGCGGCGACGGCTCCAACCCGTATGCCGGCCTGCTGGGCTGGGCCGACCGCATCGTCTGCACCCCGGATTCGGTGAACCTGCTGTCCGAGGCCTGCGCCACCCGCGTGCCGGTGGGCGTGCTGCTCGGCCAACGCGCACAGGCGCGGATGGCACGATTCCAGCAGTCGTTGCGCGCGCGTGGCCGCCTGCTCGACGCGCGGGATGCGCTGGCGGCTGGCCCGCAACCGGCCATCGAGCCGTTGCGCGAAACCCCGCGCATCGCCGCCGAAGTGAAGGCAAGGCTGGGGTTGTAGCTGCGGGGCTTGCCCCGCATGGAGCCTTCCCGGTACCCGGTCAGCACCGACTTTCAGCTTATCCCTTCTCCCTCCGGGAGAAGGTGCCCCGAAGGGGCGGATGAGGGTTCCGGCGAAGCCTGGTGCAATCAAATACCGCGCGGCTTCGCCCCATACCCTCTCCCCAACCCCTCTCCCGAAGGGAGAGGGGCTTGAAACTGAAACTTCGTACCAATCAGGTCCCGGCAAAGCCCCGTGCCGGGCAAGCCCGGCACCTACGTGATGCGGAACCATTCACATGAGGCCTTCGCATCCACCGAAGGTGCACATGATCGGGCACCACGCCGCAAGCCACCGGCATGCGCCCACGCCTGATTCAGGCCGGACGTTTACAATGCCCGGCCCCGCGCCTGCCGGTTCCGGCAGGGCGGTTTCCCCTTCCGATCATTCCCCGGTGCCCCTGGTGCCGGCATTGCCGTCCATGTCCCCGTATCCGCCCATCCGTTTCGCCCCGCTGACCCCCACCTCGCTGCTGCTGGCCGTGCTGGCGATGGGCGCGGTGGTGCTGGGCTCGAACGTGCTGGTGCAGTACCCGATCAACGACTGGCTGACCTGGGGCGCCTTCAGCTACCCGGTGGCGTTCCTGGTCAGCAACCTGATCAACCGCCGCTTCGGCCCGCGCGCCGCGCGGCGCGTGGCCTGGGCCGGTTTCGCGGTGGCGGTGGTGCTGTCGCTGTGGATCGCCACGCCGCGGATTGCCATCGCCTCGTGCATGGCCTTCATCTGCGCGCAGCTGCTGGACATCACCGTGTTCGACCGCCTGCGCGCCGGCAACTGGTGGCGCGCGCCGGCGGTGGCCACCACCTGCAGCGCGACGCTGGACACGGCGATCTTCTGGTCGATCGCCTTCGCCGGCTCGGCGTTGCCGTGGCTCAGCTGGGCGGTGGGCGACTGGCTGGTGAAGCTGGGCATCGGCCTGTGCCTGCTGGTGCCGTTCCGCGCGCTGCTGTGGAAGATGGCGCCGGCGCGGATGTAACGCCCTTTCTCCCTGCGGGGTGAAAGCATGTTGCTCGCGAGCCACTGGCTCGCACACGCTTGAACGCCCGGCGCGCTGCGCCGGGCCGGGGCGCGGAGCGAGGTGCCCGAAGGGCGGATGCGGGGCAAACGCAGTCAGCGACGCCTGAACCATCGGGACTCCAT